>JABDQU010000355.1 GCA_013042105.1 Boseongicola sp. | reverse complement strand
CGGCGGTTCTTGGCGCGGTGCATTTTGTGATGGTGGCGAAGGGCTTTCAGTTTGAGCCGCTGATCTATCTTGGCATTGTGCTGGCGCTGGTCGCGGCTCGCTTCAAGTTGCCGGTGAAACGCGCGGTTGCGTGAATTGACTTTTCATGGACGCGGACCTCGCTAAGGTCGCGGCCATGGAACACAGAACAATCAAAACCGGCGTCTATCTTATCATGGGGCTTTTTTGCCTGCAGCCGATGGCGCTTGGTGCGTGGCTGGCGCTTATTCCTTACACCAAAGAGACGCTGGAGCTTTCGAAGTTCGATTTGTCGCTGGCGCTGTTGGGGATGCCGCTGGCGGTTTTGGTTGCCCTCCAATTTGCAGGCGCGCTGTCGACGCGCATCGGGATCCGGCGTCTGGTTGTGATGACCTTTCCTTTGCAAGGGGCGGCGGCGATTCTGCCCCTGTTGGCAGACAGTCAGATGATGCTGTTCTTTGCGCTGGCGGCCTTTGGGGCGACGCATGCTTTCATGGAAGTCGGGATGAACGTCTATGCAGGCCGCGTCGAGAAGAAGGCGGCCGCGCATATCATGAACAGGTGCCACGGGTTTTGGGCGCTGGGGCTGATGACGGGATCCTTCGTGGCAACATCCGGGGCAGGCGCTCTCGGGGCGGTCGGGATCATGGGTGTGGTGGCGGTCTGCTCGACGATTGTCGGGGTCTTGGCGGCCCGGCGGTTGCCACAGATGGGAGCGGAAGGGGCCGAGCATGTGGTCGCCCGCCGTCGTCTGTCAGAAATGCCGCCGGCGCTTTTGGCCATCGGGGGCTTCATGTTGCTGATCACGCTGGCAGAGGGCGCGATGTCGGACTGGTCGGCGGTCTATTTGTCCGAGCGGCAATCGATCGATGTTACCCAAGCCGGGATCGCAGTGACGACCTTTGCAGGCTTCATGGCGTTCGGACGCTTTTGCGGGGATTGGTTGAAGGGGCGGTTCGGCGCTCTGGCTTTGGCGCGGGTGTCGGTGCTGCTGGCTCTGGCCGGGCTGGTGTGTCTGATTGCGCCTTTGCCATTGATGTTCGCTTTCGTCGGATTCGCGCTTTTGGGGGTCGGCGTGGCGTCCGGCTATCCTTTGGGGGTTTCGGCGGTCGCGGCGCTTGGGGACAGCCACGAAGCGTCGAACGTGGCGATCATGTCGACCTGTGCATTGACCGGCTTCCTCATTGGCCCGCCGGTCATCGGGTTCCTGGCAGATGCCTATGGTCTCAGATTCGGGTTCGCGGCGCTGATTCCGGGTTTGGTGGCGTGTCTGTTCCTGGCGAAGTGGCTGATTCCGCCCGAGTCGGCCACGAGTCGCGACTGATTCAGCCCGAAATCTCGCGATTCAGGCGGGGTGCTTCGGTGATTTGGCGAATATTCACCCTGATAGAGCGCAGATCGACGTGAAATCTCGCAGCTGTGGATAGTTTTTTGTGCTTATTTTCGCGCCCAAAGGCCTTATTTATAAGGCTGTTACAATTACTTCGAAGAAAATTCATCTTTCTGATAAAAAACTACTTGCGGACACCCGCACCTATCCGTAAATACCCCCTCACCGGCGGCGCAGAGATGCACCAACGGGGCGCCAGACGGGCCAAGCGGAGACGCGGACGCAACGAGACGCAAGAATAAAAACAGAGATAGATGAGGCGGGGCGCGCCGAAAGTTAGGGCGCACTCAGTCACTTTTGTCTCTGCGCTCTTTGAAATTGATGGTAACTGAAGAGATATGTGGGCGGTTTGGTCCTTTCGATGGATCAACCTCTTCATATCGACTTACTAGGGTTTCGGCCCGATTATGTAAGGTCAGCTTCACTGTTTGGACGGTTTCTTGTTTTCTTATGAAAACCTGAAGCACAACAAACAGAAAAGATGTTTTAAGATGTTTCCTAGCCGGAACATTTTAGAACGATGTGCAGAGGTTCGAACGTCAAGGATATGTCGCAAGACATTTCAACTTGAGAGTTTGATCCTGGCTCAGAACGAACGCTGGCGGCAGGCCTAACACATGCAAGTCGAGCGCACCTT
Organism: Boseongicola sp.; assembly: GCA_013042105.1. GTDB lineage: Bacteria > Pseudomonadota > Alphaproteobacteria > Rhodobacterales > Rhodobacteraceae > Boseongicola. The sequence continues at coordinate 149 of JABDQU010000355.1, read as the reverse complement.
CGGGTGAGCGGCGGACGGGTTAGTAACGCGTGGGAATATGCCCTTCTCTACGGAATAGCCTCGGGAAACTGAGAGTAATACCGTATACGCCCTTCGGGGGAAAGATTTATCGGAGAAGGATTAGCCCGCGTTGGATTAGGTAGTTGGTG
>JABDQU010000180.1 GCA_013042105.1 Boseongicola sp. | reverse complement strand
CGGCGTGGAAGGCGATGTGGTCTTCCATAAAGGTCGAGACGAAGAAGTAACTGTGATCATAGCCTTTTTGCAGGCGGATCGTGGCCTCGGCGCGGCGTCGCATCAGGGTCTCGGCGAGGGCTTCGGTCATAAGCAGATCGCCGAACTGATCGTCGGTGCCGGTGTCGATGAGGATCGGCAGACTGTCGAGCGCTCCGGTGTCGGCAAGGCAAGTGGCGTCGTGCGCTTCGCCTGCGGCGATCGACCCAAGGTAGGCCGCGAATTGCTTTTTGCCCCAGTCGCTTTGGGTTGGATTGCAGATGGGTGAGAAGGCCGATACCGATTTGAACCGTCCGGGCAGTTTGGCCGCCAGTGTCAGCGCGCCGTGTCCGCCCATGGAGTGGCCGGTGATCGACTGGCGCTCTTCGTCTAGGGGGAAGGCGTTGAACAAGAGGCGGGTGAGGTCTTCGAGGATATAGGTCTGCATTTTGAAATGCGGCGACCAAGGCGGTTCGGTTGCGTCAACGTAAAAACCCGCGCCCTGACCGAGATCGTAGTCGTCGTGATTGGCGACGTCTTCACCGCGGGGGCTGGTATCGGGGAAGACAAGCGCGATGCCTTGTTCGGCGGCCCAGGCCTGAGCACCCGCTTTGACCATCGCGTTTTCGTGGGTGCAGGTCAGGCCTGAGAGATACCATAAAAGCGGGACGGGGCCGTTGCTGGCTTCCTCGGGCAGGAAAAGACCAAAGGTCATGTCGCCGCCGGTTGCGTCAGAGGTGTGCGTGTAGACGCCTTGAGTTCCACCAAAGCATCGGTTTTCCGAGACAGTTTCCATGGCTCTTTTCCTTTGTTCAGAGGGCCGAGACCCAGGCGATCACGGCTGAGACTGTGACGATCGATGCCGCCGTCGAGATCAGGATCGACGCCGACACGCGTGTCGGGGCCACGCCGTAGTGTTGCGCCAGAATATAGACATTGCCGGCAACGGGAAGGGCCGCGGCGGCGATCATGACACCGGCGGCGTAGGGTTCGACCGGCCAGATGATCAGCGCCGCGATGGCGACGGCTCCGGGGTGGAGGACCAGTTTTGAGAACGACAGCCAGCCCGCGACCGAGAGGCGTTCGGCGGATTTGCTGGCCAGACTTGCGCCGATAGCGAACAATGCGCCCGGCGTGGCAGCGGCACCGAGGAGGGTCAGGAACTCACCTACCGGGGCCGGGATCGGCAGGCTGAAGGCGGACCAAAGAAGGCCAAGCGTGATCGAGACGATCATCGGGTTCTTCAAAAGACCAATGGCGACCGTGCGAAAGACGCCAAGCGACATGCGCCCATCGCGTGAGCCTGTCACAAGGATCACGATCAGACTGCCGAAGAAGATCAGATCGACAGCAAGAACGAGGATCACCGGACCGATGGCTTCCGCGCCAAGCAGAAGCGTCAGCATTGGCACGCCCAGAAAGCCGACGTTGCCGATAACACCGCATTGCGCTTCAAACGCGGCTTCGGTGATCGGGCGTTTGCGGATGACGGCCACAAGCGTGACGAAGACGTAAACGGCCAGAGTGGCGGCCAGATAGGCTTTGACGAAGGTCCAGTCGATGATCTCGGCAATCGACAGGTTCGCGGTGAAGCCGAAGAGCATGGCCGAGAGCGCGAAATAGAAGACGAACTTCGTCAGATAGGCTGTTGCCTCATCAGTGAAAAAGCCGCGACGACCGCTGGCGTAGCCAAGCGCGATAATGGCGAAAAACGGTAATGTTTTTAAAAAGATGTCCCACATGTCGTTTGCCGAGTATCACGTCTGTATTTGCGTCTCAAAGGCAAAGGCATGTGTTGGACAAAAAAAGACCGGGCGCAAAGGCCCGGCCAGTCTAACAGGGAGGTAAACTACAGTGGCCAAGCCACCTCGTTCAGGGAGCATCTAGGCGCGCGGCGGCGCCCGATCAAGAATTTTCTGACCATTTGGTAAGCAAACCGGCTATGCATTAGGCGCATAGCGAAAAGGCGTCACCCGTTCTGGAGGGCTTCTGCTTTGCGTCGTTTGCGTTGGGTTATGATCTCTTCCGTTACAAAGTCGCGGAACGCGGCGATCCGGCGGGATTGGCGCAGCTCTTCGGGATAGGCCAGAAACACCGGGATTTCGTTGCTTTCCACCTCTGGCAGAACGCGCTGAATGTCGCTCAGGTCCTCGACCACGTAATCGGGAAGAATGCCAATACCAAGGTTTGAGCGCATGGCCTGCAAGACTCCGAAATAGTTATTTACTGTCAGCCTTGATGTGACGTCATGGGTCAGCAATTCATGCACCAGGCTTGCTCCGGCGCTGACCTGTGTGGCTTGGGTATTGAGATAGATCAGGCGATGCTTTTTCAGGTCATCAAGGCTTTCGGGCGTGCCGTTTTTTGCCAGATAGTCGGGCGTCGCATAAAGGCGCATGTGCACCGTCATAAGGCGGCGGCGGATCAGGTCGGCCTGACTTGGCTCTTTCATGCGGATTGCGACGTCGGCCTCGCGCATGGGCAGGTCGAGGACACGTTCGTCGAGCATGAGGTCGATGTTCAGTTCGGGGAATTTCTCGTAAAGCTTGGACAGGCGCGGTGCCAGCCAGAGCGAACCAAATCCGATCGTTGTGGTCACGCGCAATTCGCCGAAGACTTCTTCTTCGCTGTCACGGATCCGCGCTTCGGCCGTGTCGAGGCGGCGCGTCATGGCCGAGGTCGCATCAAACAGCAACTCGCCTTGTTCGGTTAGAATCAGACCGCGCGCGTGGCGGTGGAAAAGCGTGGTGTTCAGGCTCTCTTCGAGGGCACGTATCTGGCGGGAGACGGCCGATTGGCTGAGGTGCAGCACATCGCCCGCGTGGGTGAGGCTGCCGGCATCCGCCACGGCGTGAAATATTCGTAGCTTGTCCCAGTCCATATCGGTGCTTTCCGTCAGTGTTGGCGGTAACAGGTTGTCACTGCTTACCCGGTCCGCGCCGTGAATTGCAAACGCAGACATGACAAAGGTTTCATTTTGTAGGTCAGCGTGTTTGACCTACAATAGAGCGTCGCATGGGAGGACGAAATGAGTCGGCATACAGTCAGCCTTCACGATAAATACGACCTTTCCAAAGAAACCGTGCTGCTGAACGGCAGTCAGGCGCTGGTGCGACTGATGCTGATGCAAAAGGCGCGCGATGCAGCTGCCGGTCTGGATACTGCGGGATATGTGTCGGGCTATCGGGGGTCGCCTTTGGGCGCGGTCGATACGCAGATGACGCGGGCCAAGGCCGATCTTGAGGCCGCCAATGTGCTGTTTCATGCTGGTCTGAACGAAGATCTGGCCGCGACCGCGGTCTGGGGCACCCAAGGCGCGGAGATACGCGGCGAGGGCAAGCACGACGGGGTTTTCGCGCTTTGGTATGGCAAAGGCCCCGGTGTGGACCGTTCCGGCGATGCGATCCGGCACGGCAATCTGGCGGGGTCTTCGGCCCATGGGGGCGTTGTTCTGGCTCTGGGCGACGATCATGTGGGCGAAAGCTCGACCACCTGCCATCAATCCGAGTTCGCAATGGTTGATGCGCAAGTTCCGATCCTGTCACCGGCGGGCGTGCAGGAAATTCTCGATTTCGGGCTTTATGGCTATGCGCTCAGCCGGTTTTCCGGGCTTTGGACATCGTTGAAGCTGATGAAGGACACGGTTGAGGTGACCTCGGTCGTCGATGCCCGCGTTGACCGGAAGTCTTTTGTGATCCCGGATTTCGAGATGCCCGAGGGCGGTTTGAATATCCGGCTTGGGGATCACTGGGTTCCGCAAGAATCGCGGCTGGTTGATCACAAACGCTTTGCGGCCGAGGCGTTCGCACGCGCGAACCGGCCCGATGCGCGGATGCACGGGAAAGCCGGGGCAAAGATCGGGTTGGTCGCGGCGGGGAAGAACTGGCTCGATCTGATCCACGCGATGAGCTTGCTGGGGCTGGATGACGACGCTGTGGAGCGGCTTGGCATCACGACCTACAAGCTGGGTCAGGTCTATCCGATTGATGCGGTCTCGTTTCGCGAATGGGCCGACGGGCTGGATCTGATCGTTGTGGTCGAGGAAAAGCGCAAACTGATCGAAGGGCAGATCAAGGACGTGCTGTTTGACACGCACCGCGGGTGCCGGGTTTACGGCGGGTTCAAACCGAAGGTGGATGGCTCGGGGCGCGAGGAGTTGTTTCAGAGCCATTACTCTCTGGATCCTGTTGGGATCGCTGAGAAAATTGGCGGTATCCTGATTGAGGAGGGGCGCGAGACAGACGGTCTGAAAGCCGGATTGGAGCGCGTGTCCGAGGCCCTGCGGGCTGACAACGCCACGGAATACGCGGCACGCTTGCCCTACTTTTGCTCGGGCTGTCCGCATAACACCTCGACCAAGGTGCCGGACGGCAGTCGCGCGTATGCGGGGATCGGCTGTCACACGATGGTGCTTTGGATGGACCGCGAGACGACCGGCTATACGCATATGGGCGCGGAAGGCATGAACTGGGTTGGCGAAGCGCCGTTCTCGACGACCGAGCACGTTTTTCAGAATATGGGCGACGGGACGTATAACCACTCGGGCATTCTGGCGATCCGGGCGGCGCTGGATTCCACCGCGAACATCACGTTCAAAATTCTCTATAATGATGCGGTCGCGCTGACGGGTGGACAGGACGTTGACGGCGGCTTGACGGCCGACCGTGTGGCGCATGAGTTGGTGGCGATGGGCGTCAAAGACGTGGCTGTCGTGTTTGATGAAAAAGAAGAGCCAAGGCGCGGTGACTTCCCGGCGAATGTCGAATGGTTTGCGCGTGGAGAACTTCCTTTGGTTCAGGAGAAATATCGCAAAATCAAAGGCGTGTCGGCGATCCTTTATGTGCAGACCTGCGCGGCCGAAAAGCGGCGCAAACGCAAACGTGGGGCGTTCCCGGACCCGGATAAACGCGTGTTTATTGACCCGGATGTCTGTGAAGGCTGCGGTGATTGTGGGGTGCAGTCCAATTGCGTGTCCATCGTGCCTTTCGAGACCGAGCTTGGACGTAAAAGGGCGATAGATCAGTCATCGTGCAACAAGGATTACTCGTGTGTGAAGGGGTTCTGTCCGTCCTTTGTCACCATTGAAGGTGCTGAGGTGCGCAAAAGCGCAAGTGTTTCGCTGGATATCGGGGATCTGGCGGAACCGGTCGTGCCGGACATCGTAGGTGCGACCCATAATATCGTGATTGCCGGTGTCGGTGGGGCAGGCGTTATCACAATCGGAGCGGTTCTGGCGATGGCGGCCCATCTTGAGGGCAAGGGCGCCAGCATGATGGAAATGGCCGGTTTGGCGCAGAAAGGTGGTGCGGTGCATGTGCATTTCAGGCTTGGGAAAGCTCCGAGCGATATCAGTTCGGTGCGTGTCTCTGTTGGAGAGTGCGACACGCTGATCGGGGGTGATCTTGTGGTGTCTGCGGGGGCCAAGACGATTGGTCTGATGGCGACGGGACGCACAAAAGCTGTTGTGAATGCGCATGAAATCGTGACCGGAGAGTTCACCCGCAACACGGAATTCCGCATTCCGAGTGAAGACCTGGCGATGTCGCTCAAGGCGCGGGTGCAAGACAATCTGACACTGTTTGATGTCACAAAGCTTGCGGAAGTGGTCATGGGCGATGCGATTTATGCCAATATGATCTTGCTTGGTGCATCGTGGCAAAAGGGTCATGTGCCCCTTGGCCGCGCGGCGATTGAAGATGCGATCGAGTTGAACGGGGCGGCGGTTGAAGACAATCTGCGGGCGTTTCAGGTCGGGCGCTGGTTGGCGGAAAAC
>JABDQU010000349.1 GCA_013042105.1 Boseongicola sp. | reverse complement strand
GTCGAGGAGGTTCAGGGCGACGGCCGTGCGGTCTTCGTGGCCGCGTTGGGTGATGTGTTCGGCGAATTTTTGGGCGCGTGGGCGGTCAAGGCTTGGGCAGGTGGCAAGGAGCGCGAGGATTTCGGCGTAGAGCGCCGGGCCGTTTTGGGTGGCGAGGCGGTTGGCTTCTCCGACGGAGCCTGCTGCAAGGGGCGCAAGTGCGGGGTCGGGGTCGGGATGGCCCGCTTGTGTGAGGGCTTGGGACAGGGCGTCGGGCGCGAGGCTGGGCAGGCGCAATTCGCGGCATCGCGAGCGGATGGTGGGCAAAAGGCGCGCGGGCGCGTGGCTGATGAGCAGGAGGATGGCGTTTTTGGGTGGTTCTTCGAGGACTTTGAGAAGCGCGTTGGCGGCTGAGGGGTTCATGTCGTCGATGCTGTCGACGATGACGACGCGGCGGCCGCCGTCTGTGGAGGAAAGTCCGAAGAAGGCGCCGAGTTTGCGCACTTCGTCCACGGTGATCTGGGTTTTGAGGCGTTTCTTATCCTTGTCCCATGCGCGGCGGATGAGGAGGAGACCGGGTTCGGAAAGTGCTGCCATGCGGCGTGCGACCGGGTGGTCGGGCGCGATGTCGAGGCTGGTGGGTTTGGGTGTTTCGCCAAAGAGGCCCGCGTCTTGCGCTTCGGGGGGTGTGGCGATGAGGAAGCGGGCGAGGGACCACGCGAGGGTGGCTTTGCCGACGCCTTTTGGGCCGGTGAGGAGCCATGCGTGGTGCATGCGCGTGCCGGTGGCGGCCTCAAGGAGTTGGGCTTTGGCGGCGTCCTGACCGAAGATTTCAAACGTCTCGCGGGGGTGGGGCGCGCCGTCTGCGCGGTCGGCTTCGGGGAGGTCGTCGTCGGTCATGTTTTTTTGGGCCCACTGGCGTGGGTCGTTTTTGGATATTTAAGCCAAAAAGAAAGAGAGTGGGTCACGCTGTAGCCTGTGTGATGGCGCGGATGTCTGTGGCGACGTCGTCTTGGCTTCGATTGCCGTCGATCAGGTGGCAGCGCGAGGGGTTGTCTTTGGCCAGCGCGAGGAAGCCTGCGCGAAGTTTGTGCTGGAAGGCGGCGCCCATGTCCTCAAACCGGTCTTCGCCGGAGTTTCTGGCAAGGCCGCGTGCGAGGGCGGCATCGGGGTCCATGTCGATGATGAAGGTGAGGTCGGGTTCCATCTGGATGACCGCGTCGTGGAGGCGGTCGACGAGGGTTCTTAGATCGCCGCGTGCGGCACCCTGATAGACGCGGGTTGAGTCGGCGAAGCGGTCGGAGATCACGGTTTTGCCTGCTTTGAGGGCGGGTGTGATTGTGCGTTCCAAGTGGTCGCGCCGCGCGGCAGTAAAGAGCAGGATTTCGGTTTCCGGGGACCAGCGGTCCGGGTCGCCTTCGACGAGGAGGCGGCGGATGTCTTCGGCGCCCGGCGCGCCGCCGGGTTCGCGGGTGAGGATCGCGGGTTGGCCGTTGGCGGTAAGGTGGTCGTAGAGGAGCCGGGCCTGGGTGGATTTGCCCGAGCCGTCGATGCCTTCGAATGTGATAAAGCGTGCGCGCGTCATTCCATCAGCGTTTGCACCTGACCCATTGCCTTGTCAAACAAGACATAGGCTGAGGCACGGATGCGGGGAACGAAGCCGCCGTAGGCGACGTCGCGGTCAGAGACGAGGTCGATGCGCTTTTCGGGCATATCGCGGGCGGTGACGACAAGCTCGCCGACTTTGGTGCCAGCCGCGATAGGGGCTTCCAGCGGGGTCGCGTATTCGACGCGGGTCTCCACGCTGTCTTGTCCAATCGCCGGGACGAGGAGGCGGACATCGCTTTCGGTGACGAGGTTGATCTGTTGTTGGTCTCCCATCCAGACGGGGGCCTGCAGGATCGTTTCGCCTTTTTTGGCGACGTCTTTGGACAGGAACTGGCGGAAGCCCCAGTTGATGAAGCTTTGGGCTTCCTGGCGGCGTTCGCCTTGGGTCTCCAAGCCGGAAAAGACGAAGACGATGCGGCGGTCGCCTTGCATGGCCGAGCCGACGAGGCCGTAGCCGGCCTCCATTGTGTGTCCGGTTTTCAGACCGTCCGCGCCCATGTCGAGGCCAAGGACCGGGTTGCGGTTGAAGCGGTTGGAGGGCGAGCGGCCGTCGAAGTCGTATTCTTCAAGCGCGAAGTAGCCGTAGTATTCGGGGAAATCCTCGATCAGGCGCGTGGCGAGCACGGCGAGGTCGTGCATCGACATGCGGTGGTTCGGGTCGGGCCAGCCGGAAGCGTTGGCGAAGGTGGAGTTGGTGAGGCCGATTTCCGGCGCGCGGGCGTTCATCTGGCGTGCGAAGGCGTCTTCGCTGCCAGCGAGGCCTTCAGCAACCACGATGCAGGCGTCGTTGCCGGACTGGACGATGATGCCTTTGATCAGGCTTTCGACAGAGGGGCGGTCGGTTTCGTCGAGGAACATCGTCGAGCCGCCCATGAGGCGGGCTTTGGTAGAGACGCCGAATGTGGTGTCGAGGGTGACGCGGCCGTCTCGGAGCGCCTCGAACAGCATGTAGAGGGTCATCAGTTTGGACATGGACGCGGGTGGAAGCGGCACGTCGGCGTTTTTCTCGAACAGGACCGTGTCGGTGGTCACATCGTAGAGATAGGCAGAGGTTGCGCGGGTCTCAAACGCCGCCTCGGCGGATTTGGGGAGCGCTGTGGCGCAGGCCGTGGTGACGATCAGAGCGAGTGTTGCGATGTGGCGGAGCATGGGGGCCTCCGGGGTGTGGGGTGGATCAGTTTGAGACGAGGAAGGCGTCGGAGTAGCCGAGCGATTTCACTTGTGACAGGATTTCGGTCTGGTCTTCGGCGCTGGTCATCGGGCCGACGAGAACGCGCCAGAAGCTGCCTGTCGCATTGGTGCCGGGCACGATGGTCGGGACAATGCCGCCCTGGCGCAGGCCGGTGGCAGCGGCACTTGCGTTGGCTTCAACAGTGAAGAGGCCGACCTGAACGTAGGGGTTGTTCAGGCTTGGGGCGGGTGCTGCCGGCGGTGTCGGGGCGGGTGTGCTGACGGGTTCAGGCGCGGGCGTTGCTGTGGGGGCAGGAGCAGTGACGACGGCGGCTGTGGAGGCTGCCGCTGCGGCTGTTGCACGGCGCTGGGGGCGGGCATTGGCCGACAGCGTTTGTGACGAGGCTTCGGCGGCCTCGATGGCGGCTGCGGCGCCGGTGGTGATCGGGTCGAGGGCTTCGGT
>JABDQU010000344.1 GCA_013042105.1 Boseongicola sp. | reverse complement strand
AAAGACGGACCAAGCGTTTTGGCCGTCAACCCTGGGTCTTTGTTGGGTAGCAAGATGGTCAAGGAAGGGTTTGGAATTGCGGGCAACGACTTGAGCGTCGGCGCCGAGATTTTGCAACGCCTCGCCGTGGATGACGCGTTTTCTGGCGTAGCAGGCCGCTATTTCGACAACGACGCGGGCGATTTTGGCCAGCCGCATGCGGATGCTTTGGACGCTTCCAAAGTACGCGGCGTGGTTCAGACCATTGAAGACATCATTGCAAAATTGAAAAATACTTAACCATCCTGAAAGGATAGGAAAATGAAAGCTATTGGTTACAAAACCGCCGGGGACTTGGCACGTGAAGACTCGCTGATCGATCTGACCCTCGACAAACCCACCGCCACAGGCCGAGACCTGCTGGTGAAAGTCCAGGCTGTGTCTGTCAATCCGGTTGATTACAAAATCCGCCAGACCCGTCCGCCCGAAGGCGACGCGCCAGCGATCCTAGGTTGGGACGCTGTGGGTGAAGTCGTCGAGGTTGGCGATGCCGCCTCGATGTTCGAAGTAGGTGATCTGGTCTGGTATGCGGGCGCGATCAATCGCTCTGGCACAAATGCTGAATACCATTTGGTGGATGAACGCATCGTCGGCAAAGCCCCGAAGTCCGTCGGCAAAGCGGCCGCTGCGTCTTTGCCGCTGACCGCGTTGACCGCCTACGAGATGCTGTTTGACCGTCTGCGCGTGGCTGACCCCGTTCCGGATGCGGCGAGTGCCGTGGTTATCATCGGCGGGTCCGGTGGCGTCGGGTCCATCGCGATCCAACTGTTGCGGGCAAAGACGGATATGACTGTGATCGCCACGGCGTCACGCCCAGAAACGAAGGATTGGGTCAAGTCGCTTGGCGCGCATCACGTGATTGATCACACCAAACCACTGGCCGAGCAGATTGACGCCTTGGGGATCGGTCAGCCGGGCTATGTTTTCTCGACCACGCATACGCATCAGTATATCGAACAGATTGCTGAGTTTATCGCGCCGCAGGGTCGTTTTGGTCTGATTGATGATCCGGTAGAACTCAACATCATGCCGTTCAAAGCCAAAGCAATTTCAACCCATTGGGAATTGATGTTCACGCGGTCGTTGTTTGAAACAGGTGACATTACGCGCCAGCATGACATCTTGAATGAAGTCTCGGACCTGCTGGATGCCGGCAAAATCCAGTCCACAGCGACCGAGACGTTGGGCAAGATTGACGCCGCGACGCTGAAAAAGGCGCACGCGATCCTTGAGAGCAACAAGGCCAAGGGCAAATTGGTTCTCGAAGGGTTTTGATAGAACGACCTGACAAAAATGGGGCGGTGCAGAATTCTCTGCGCCGCCCCTTCTTGTGGAGTGTTTGGTGGATTAGGCCGCTTGCAGCCGTTGGCGTTTGCGCTGCAGGTTTGAATTGACGCGGTAAAGCTCAAGTGCGGCGAGTGGTCCGAAATGCACCAGTGCCGCACCGACGCCACTCCAATCATGCAAGGCTGCCCAATGAAGCAGGGTCAGAACAGCCGCCGCATAGATGAACCGTTGCAGGCTTTTCCACTTTGTGCCCAGAGATTTGACCCATCCGTCTGTAGATGTGACCGCAAGCGGGACGAAGATGAGGAAGGCGAGCCAGCCCGTCCAGATGTAGAATTTGGAAATTTCGCCACCAGTGAACGCCACTGCGCCTTCATCAACCAGATACAGGATCGTGTGTGCGAGGGCGTAGCCAAACGCGGCGACGCCCAAGTAGCGGCGGCGTTTCATCAACCAACGTGGACCACGCCAGCCTTTGAACAGCATCATCAGCGGTGTAATCATCATCGAGATGATCATGAACCGTGCGGCGAATTCGCCCGTCGGGTGAAGCACGCCTTCAATGGCTTTTGGGTCACCCGATGTTAGTGACAACAGGATCGGAATGGCGGGCAGACTCAGGATTGCCCAGAAGGTGTAGGGGTGGTTGAAGAATGATTTTATGGCGGACATTGGCTTGGCTCCATGGAATTTGGGCGTACTACGTAGGACGGTCAGGATCCCGTCGCAGACGCAGAAAGTTTTCCGAAATAATCTTCCCAGCTTTGATGGGGGCGGCCGACGACGGCTTCGAAATCACTCGGCGCGTCGTAAATGCCTTGGCGGATGCCTTCGTAGATGCCACCAATGATCGGGCCGATGAAATCGCCGAGTTCTGCTGTCCGATCGGCGATGAAGTCGTCAGGCGTCATTTCGCGGTAAGTTAAGGACGTGCCAAACGCACCGTTCAGGAAATCGACGAGCTGTGTTTGTGTGATCGGCGTGCCGTAGAGGTTGAAGGTCTGCCCGTTGAAGGTGTCGCGGGTCAGTAAGTTGGCATAGGCGGCGGCCAGTTCGGCGCGTGTTGTGTAGCCGCATTTGCCAGTTCCAGCGCTGTTGGCGATCTCGCCGCGCGCAACGTAACTGTCGATGTAGTCTATGTCCGGTTCGATATAGATGCCATTGCGCCCGATGGCATAGTCGAGCCCGCTGGCGCGCACATCGGCCTCCGTTTGGCGGTTGCTTTGCACCACGGCGGAAAAGGCGGTGCCTTCTTCAACGCCTTGAATGCTGGTGTAGACGATCTTGCGCGCGCCTGCGGATTTCGCGGCCTCGATCACGTTACGGTGCTGCCCGATGCGCAGGTCCGGCGCGTCCATGCCGGACACGAGGAGCAGGGTATCAACCCCTTGCAGTGAGTGGCGCAATTGTTCGGGCTGGCTGTAGTCTCCGGGGCTGATTTCAATGCCAAGCTCCGGCGCGTTGGCGGGTGTGCGGGCAAGGCCGATGATGGTTTCATCGGGATGTGTGGCGATCAGATTGCGGGCGATTTCGCCGCCCAGTTGGCCGGATACGGCTGTTATTGCGATTGTCATGGCGAGGCCCTTCTGTGTGTCGAAATCCTGTGGCGAAAACGCCGATGCCACAAGGCACCGGCGCCGTCAGGGTGCAGATTAGTTGCCTGCAAGCTGCTGCAATGCGCCTGCCCAGTCCTCGACATGGTAAGTGCGCACGATCACGCCGTCTTCCAGCTCGTGGATGTCGATTGTCAGGATGTCAAAGCTGCGACCTTCGCCGTCAACACCAAAGAATGGGGCGACAGGTGTGCCCGTTGCGCGGCTGCGGACGATCACGGTGTCACCGTCTTGGTGCATGTCTTCGATGGCCCAGTTCAGGTCGGGGATCAGTTGCGCGAAGCCGCCCATTTGACCCAAGAAGGCCTCGCGGGTTTTGTTGTTGCCGGAATAGTCGCCAAGGCTGATCCAGTCCTCGGATGTGGCGTCTTGGAATTCGGCAACGATTTCAGCGGAACCTGGATTGCTCAGCAGGTCGTAGAATGTGGTGACTGTGTCTGTGTCGTCGGCAAGAGCGCCTGTTGCGACCGTTGCGAATGCGGCGGATGCGATGAGTGTTTTAAGTGTCATGGTTTTCTCCAGTTTAGGATTTGGGTTGAAGTTGGGGATCACGCGGCGGCAGGTTGCCACGAGATTTCGGGGTTTTCGCGGAAGGCAAACCGTTCAAGGTGGTTGGCGATGACGCGGGCGGTTTTGGTAAGGTCCGCTTGGGTTTGGGCGACAACGGTCAGGTCCAGAGTGCTGTTAGCCGCCGCAAGGTCACAGGTGCCGAAAGGGAGGGCGATGTGGCCCGATTGCGGATCAAACCGGACCTCGACCTTGTGTCCGAAGTGTTTGCAGAGCTGCTGCAAATAGGTGCTGGCGCGGTCAGTCGTGATCTGTGCGGTGTGTGTGAACATTGCTGTCTCCTTCCTGTTGAACCTAGAAATAGACAGAACTCATCTTTTTGATTATCCCATGATGTAAGAAATCATTTTTACAGGAATTAGAAAGATGATTGACGACTACCGAAGCCTCGCCGTGTTTGTGGCGATCGCAGACACTGGAAGCCTGAGTGCGGCTGGACGGCGTCTAAAGCTCTCTACATCGGTGATCAGTCATCACTTATCGCGTCTTGAGGAACGACAGGGTGTGACATTGTTCTTCCGCTCAACGCGGTCCATGTCCCTGACACCCGAAGGGCAGATCGCGCTTGAACCTGCGCGCCGCATGGTGGCCGCAGGCGAGGAAGCGCTGGATGCGATTCATGCAGGAAATGACGAACCTGTTGGCGCGCTCCATATCGCGATGCCTGCTTTCGGAGAACAAAGCAGACTTCATCAAGAGGTTTGGAATTTTGCCAAAGCGCACCCGATGGTGGCGATTTCGCTCAAGTGTAGTGATGCGCCGACGGATTTGGTGAAAGACGGTTTTGATCTGGCGATCCGCCTTGGCACATTGCGCAGCAGTAGTTTGAAAAGCCGCCGCATTGCCGATTTTGAGCGGCGCTTGGTGGCGTCACCCGACTATCTGAATTCACGCCCCGGAATCGAAACGCCGGAGAGCCTCGCAGAACACGATTTCATTGCGGTCACTCAAATACCGCCAAACATGACGTTGGAACGTAACGGCCAATCGGTCAGCTTTGAACCAACCAATATGCGGGTTGAGGTTAATACAGTGAATGCAGCGAAAGCTGCCGTTCTGGCTGGGCTTGGTCTTTGGCACGTCCCGTTGGGGGAAATCGAACAAGATCTCGCTGATGGACGGCTCGTGCATGTCTTGCCAAAGTGGGCGCTGCCCGCTTTGGGGATTTATGCGGTCTGGCCCGACATTGGGCCACAAAAGGCACTGACCCGGCGGCTGATCAATCATTTGGTCGAAAACCGCTCGAAGCTGATGCTTTGAAATAGCGGACGACCCGCTAGCGCGTCGGCAAGATCATCGAAATTGAAAACTGTCCCTCGCCCGATTTGGGGATCACAGTGCCGCCAAACGCCTCTGCAACTGCCATCGCGATAGGCAGGCCCAGTCCCGATCCCATCGATGGCTCGACCTGGCCAAAATGCGCCATTGCTGTGCCAATGTCGTCCTCTGCAATGCCCTTGCCATCGTCTGCCACTGCAATGACAACCGAGTCAGCTGTTTTTGAACAATTCAGTTCGATCTGCGTCAAACGCGCGCCCCCATGCAAAAGGGCATTATTCAGTAAATTGAGGACCGCCTGTTCGAGCATGACCTTATCGCCCGAAAGCTTTGGCAGACTGTCCGCGATAGTGGATTGGAACGCGATACCTTGTTCACGCGCCCGCACGGCGAACCCGTCCGCGATGGTGCTGAGCAATGGTTCAAGCTCAAAGCGGGCCTTTTCGTCACGCGGAGAAGTCGCACGGGCGCGTTCAAGGGCGAGCAGATTGTTGGCAAGGCCTGAGGTTTGGCGGGCCGCGTCAACCAGATCGGTGCTGCGTGTGCGCACATCTTTAAGTGTCGAGGCGCTTTGCACGGCTTCCGCGAGGCTCAAGACACCTGCTATGGGGTTTCGCAATTGGTGCGCCGCGTTTGAGATGAAGCGGTCTTTTGCATCAATCGTCTCATCCAATTCGCCCAATAAGGCGTTGAGCCGCCCGACAATTCCGCCGACCTCCATCGGGATGCGGCGTTTGATGGGGGACAGGTCATCCGGAGAGCGTCTCTCAATTGCTGTTTCCAAGTCGCGCAAAGGCGTAAGACCAAAGCGAACGCCAAACCACACAACCACGGCCAGCGCGCCAACTAAAATCGCTATGACCAGAAATGTCGGGTTCGTCCGGCCTTGCACGAAACCGTCTCTCAATCCGGTGTTTTGCCAGACTGTGAAGGTAAAGAGGCCGCTGATGTTGTCGGCGGACATAGACTGGGTGAACCGCAGGGCGCGCACGGTCTGCCCCTGATAGACAGCATCATAATAAGTCTGCTCGGACGCGATATCGGATAGATCGGGCGGCACCGGCGGTGTTGCGTAACCGGTCACGAAAACTCCGTCCGGTGCATAAACGTGATAAAACACAGCGCCGCCGGATGTATCGCGTAACAGGTCGCGGGTTGTTTGGCTTAAGGCGTCGCCGCCGGTCACCGCGATATCGCGCGATATAGAAAGAGCCGTCGAGAGCAACGACAGATCAAACCGCTCGGCCGCGCGCGATTGCGCGTCGTTGTAGGCCCACACCCCGACAATCCCTGCCAGAACCAAAAGCGGGCTAAGTATAACCGCCGTCAGGCGCGCTCGCAAAGAAAGGGCCGCACTCATGAATTGTTGGTCATCATGTAGCCGAGCCCACGTTTCACGGTGATCTTCACATCGTGGGGCAGAAGGCGTTTGCGCAGACGCGAAACATAAACCTCGACCACGGGTTCATCCACGTCCGCGCCCGTGCCGTAAAGACTGTCCAGCAGGGCCTGTTTTGACACTAACCGTCCTTCGGCCTGAAGCAGTCGTTCAAAGAGCGCCACCTCGCGGCGCGGAATATCGATCGGGCCATCAGGGCCCGCGATCATCCTCGCGCCGGGATCAAAGCGAAGCGCGCCGATCTGGCGTTCGGTCTTTGGCGTCTCTGTGACACGGCGAGATAGGGCGCGGATGCGGGCGCTGAATTCCTGCATCTCGAACGGTTTGCT
Organism: Boseongicola sp.; assembly: GCA_013042105.1. Classification (GTDB taxonomy): domain Bacteria; phylum Pseudomonadota; class Alphaproteobacteria; order Rhodobacterales; family Rhodobacteraceae; genus Boseongicola. The sequence goes on along the minus strand of JABDQU010000344.1, from coordinate 2,898 downwards.
GAGGTAATCATCCGCGCCGGCATCCAATCCTGTGATCTTGTCGTCAAGTTCGGCCCGCGCCGTAAGCAACAAGACAGGTCGCATGTCCCCGCGTCCTCGCATCGCTTGGAGGATTTCCAAACCGCTTTTTCCCGGCAGGTTGATGTCGAGAACAATTATGTCGGCACCATCGTCGCGCAGAAAAACTTCGGCTTCGTCACCATTATGAATCAGATCAACACCGTGGCCAGCATCCTGAAGACTATAGGAAATTCCCTTGGCGACGGACAGATTGTCTTCGACGACGACGATACGCATTTTTGTCAGCACGGTCCTTTTTCGAGCGATGCAAGGTTCGCGCAAGCATCGCATTGCAAGCTGAACACATCAAGGCAGCTCGGGAGGCTGTTTGATTCGAACACTCCGGCAACGCGCCGGTTCCTTGGGAGGAAACCAAAATGACTAAGACAACGAAGCGCCTTTTGGCGTCTGCCGTGGCATTGTCCACTGCGTTCATGGGCTCAACTGCGATTGCAGATGGCCACACCATCGATCTGGAAGGCAAAACTGTTGAATGGATCATTCCATTCTCTGAAACCGGTGGTTCCGCCAAATGGGCGAACTTCTATGCGCCGCTTTTGGCCGAAGAACTGCCCGGCAACCCGACTGTCGTCGTGGTATTTGATCCCGGTGCGGGCTCTACCAAGGGCGCTAACAACTTTCAGGAAATGGACTATGAGGATGGCACGACCATTTTCGGCTCTTCCGGTTCCACGCAGTTCCCATACCTGCTGAGCGATCCACGCGTTCGCTATGAGTATGGCGATTGGAATGTCGTTCTGGCGTCCGGCACGGGCGGTGTGTCCTACCTGCCGTCCGATCTGGCTGGTACGCTGGGTGAGGGTGGCGACGCATCCGCGATCGCTGGCGAAGATTTCATTTATGGCTCGCAGGGGGCAACACGTCTTGATCTCGTTCCGCTTCTGGCTTGGGAAATGTTGGGCCTGAATGTCGAGCCAGTATTTGGCATCGAAGGTCGCGGTGATGGCCGCCTGATGTTCGAGCGTGGCGAAGCCAATATCGACTACCAGACGTCATCTTCTTACCTGTCCGGCGTAACGCCACTGGTCGAAGCTGGCACGGCTGTGCCTTGGTTCTCGTTTGGTGCGTTAGACGCAGATGGTAACATCGTGCGTGACCCAACATTCCCTGACATGCCGACGTTCAAGGAAGTCTGTGAAGCCACGGACGGTTGCGAAACATCCGGTGAAGCATGGGACGCTTGGAAGGCCTTCTTCGTCGCAGGGTTCCCTGCACAGAAGATGGTGTTCTTGCCAGCTGGCGCACCTGACAACGCAATCGCGACATACACAGACGCCTTTGCCGCCATTCAAGAGCGTGCAGATTTCGCTGAAATTTCCGAGGCACGTCTTGGTGTCTACCCCCAGCTGACAGGCGCTGCGGCCCAGACTGCGCTCGAAAGCGCGACAGTGGTCCCGCAAGAAGCCAAAGACTTCGTCATCAACTGGTTGTCCGAGCGTTACGGCGTCGTTCTCCAATAACCTGACATTACCCCTTCCGCCGAAATCCGGTGGGAGGGGTTTTTCTTTTGTAATCACAAAACCGAGGGTGGACGGAATGGAAGTTTTAGCAACGGCGCTTCCGGCGTTGGGTGACGCATTTGCGATGATCCTGCAGCCCCATGTGATCGGTTATCTGATTGCGGGCGTAGTGATGGGCCTGTGCATCGGGGTTTTCCCTGGTTTGGGTGGCATTGCCGGCCTTTCGCTGTTGCTTCCTTTCATGTTCGGGATGGAGCCTGTCACCGGTCTGGCCCTGATGGTGGGGATGGTGGCGGTCGTGCCGACCTCTGACACATTTGCATCCGTTCTCATGGGCATTCCGGGCTCGTCGGCATCCCAAGCCACGGTGCTTGACGGGTTCCCGATGGCCAAAAAGGGGCAGGCGGCACGCGCGCTGTCAGCGGCCTTTGCATCATCGCTGTTTGGCGGGCTGTTTGGTGCCGCGTTCTTGACGTTCTTTATCCTTGCCGCACGCCCCATCGTGCTGTTGTTCCAGACCCCTGAATTGCTGATGATCACGATTTTCGGCCTGTCGATGGTCGGTATTCTTGCGGGTCGTGTCGCGATCAAGGGCGTTGTAGCGGCCTGTCTTGGACTGTTGGTCGGCACGATTGGTGAGGGCCGCTCGCAGGGTGAATTGCGCATGATCCCGCGCGACTGGGTGCGTGCCGATAGCGGCACGTTCCAATACGAGATGTTTCAATACATGGGCGACGGGCTAAAGCTGGTCATCGTTGGCCTTGGTATTTTCGCCATCCCCGAAATCATCGCCCTGCTGCGTCAGGACAAAGCCATTTCAGATCGCGCCCAACTGGGCGGCGGCTGGATGGAAGGCGTGAAAGACTGGTGGGCGAACCTGTGGCTGTCCATGCGCTGTTCACTGATCGGCGTCATTGTTGGCGTGATCCCCGGTTTGGGCGGGTCCGTGGTGGATTGGATCGCCTATGGCCATACGGTTCAGACCGCCAAAGACAAATCCAAATTCGGGTCGGGCGATGTGCGCGGCGTGATCGGGCCGGAAAGCAGCAACAACGCCAAAGAGGGTGGCGGTCTGGTTCCAACGCTTCTTTTCGGCATCCCCGGTTCAGGATCGATGGCGATCTTTATTTCGGCTGTTGCGCTGCTCGGCACTGGGTCGATTGAGGTCGGGCCTTCGATGCTCAAGAACAATCTCGATTTCACCTATGCAATCGTCTGGTTGCTGGCCTTGGCCAATGTCGTTGGCACGCTCATCTGTATTGCAGCGTCCGGCGGCATTGCACGGCTGACCAACATCCGCTTTGCGTTGTTGGCGCCGTTCTTGTTCATGATCATCGCTTTCGCGGCCTTCCAGTCC
>JABDQU010000343.1 GCA_013042105.1 Boseongicola sp. | reverse complement strand
TCAACCTCGGCCGTGCCCATGCGGTGGCCCGAGACGTTGATCACGTCATCGACGCGGCCGGTGATCCAGTAATCGCCGTCTTCATCGCGCCGACAGCCGTCACCGGAGAAGTAATAGCCTTTGTAATCGCCGAAATAGGTTTTCTCGAAGCGTTCGTGATCGCCCCAGACCGTGCGCATCTGGCCGGGCCAGCTATCGGCGATGCAGAGCACGCCTTCGACGCCATTGCCTTCGACGACCTCGCCACTTGTGGGTTCAAGCACGACGGGCTGCACGCCGAAGAACGGGATTTGTGCAGCACCCGGTTTCAGCTTGGTGGCACCGGGCAGGGGGGTCAGCATGTGACCGCCGGTTTCGGTCTGCCAGAAGGTGTCGACGATCGGGCAATTTCCCTTGCCGACGACATCGTTGTACCAGTTCCAGGCTTCCGGGTTGATCGGCTCGCCGACGGATCCAAGGATGCGCAGGTCCGACAGGTCGTGCTTTTCGACCCATTCCTTGCCCGCGCCCATCAGCGCGCGGATGGCGGTCGGGGCGGTGTAGAACTGGTTCACCTTATGCTTGGCGCAGACTTCCCAGAAGCGACCCGCATCGGGGAAGGTCGGCACGCCTTCGAACATGATCGTGGTCGCGCCGTTGGCAAGCGGGCCATAGACAATATAGCTGTGGCCCGTGACCCAGCCGACGTCTGCGGTGCACCAGAAGACATCGCCTTCGTGGTAGTCAAAGACGATCTCGTGGGTCATCGCGGCATAGACAAGGTAGCCGCCCGTGGTGTGGACGACGCCTTTGGGCTGACCGGTCGAACCGGAGGTGTAGAGGATGAACAGAGGGTCTTCGGCGTTCATTTCTTCGGGCGCACACTCGGCAGGTGCGTCGGCCATCATGGCGTTGCAGTCGTAGTCGCGGTCGGTCCATGTGGTTTGACCGCCGGTGCGTTTCACGACCAGACATTTCACACTGTCCTTGCAGTGCAGCAGCGCGGTGTCGGTGTTGGATTTGAGCGGCGTTTCTCGTCCGCCTCGGGGCGCGTAATCTGCGGTGATGACGACCTTTGCGTCACAGCCATTGATGCGCGCTCCGAGGGCGTCCGGGGAGAAACCAGCGAAAACAATAGAGTGGATGGCGCCGATGCGCGTGCAGGCCAGCATGGCGTAGGCGGCTTCGGGGATCATCGGAAGGTAAATGATGACGCGGTCGCCTTTTGTGACGCCGAGGTCTTTCAGGACGTTGGCCATTTTGCTGACCGAGCGGTGGAGGTCCGCGTAGGTGATGTGCTGGGCGTCTTCTTTGGTTGGGTCATCGGGTTCCCAGATGATCGCCGTTTGATCGCCGCGCTCCGCAAGGTGGCGGTCGATGCAGTTGGCCGAGACGTTCAGGGTGCCGTCTTCGAACCAGCGGATGTCGATATTGCCCGGGATGAAGGAGGTGTTCTTGACCTTTGTGAAGGGCTTGATCCAGTCGAGGCGCTGCCCGTGTTCGGCCCAGAAGGTATCCGGATCGTTGACGGATGCGGCGTAGAGTGACGCATAGTCTTCGGCTGTGACGTGGGTTTTTTTGTCTGCGGAATGCGTGGCTGGTGAATTGGTCGTCATGATTTCCCTCCTCCGATGGCGCTGTCTCATACCCGATCATTGGGGATGGAGAGCGCTTGAAGGGGACGTTACTGAATAGTGTAAAATCCGAGAACCGGCTGACTGAGTTGATTGAATTTTTCTGTGAATTTATTTCAGTAATTGCGATTAAGGTTGTAAAAAAAATTACAAAAATACAAATTATATCGTGTTTTCCGATAGGTAGCGGGTTGGTGATCCTGCTGTATTTTGCGTGATTGCATACAATTGTATGCCAAAACTCTGCGACCAGGCGGTTTTCGCGTGTGCGGCAGATTGTCCATGTGATCCAAAGCGGCCCTTGAAACCGGCGACTCGCGCCACGGGCGTGAAAGGATCGGGCTCTTCAAATCAGATTGTCTCGGGTGCCGCGCTTTGGTAGCGGTCTGCCATGGCAGGGGTTCAGGATATCATGGTGCGCGGGCGAGTGACGCCTGACTATGATTTATCGGCGTTGACGTGGTTGCGCGTTGGTGGCCCGGCGGAGTGGTTGTTTTTGCCAACGGACGTCGATGATCTGGCCGTTTTTCTAAAAGCGCTTCCGCTTGATGTGCCGCTGTTTGCGATGGGAGTCGGGTCGAACCTGATCGTGCGCGATGGTGGGCTGGACGGGGTTGTGGTGCGGCTTGGACGGGCGTTTGGGACGATCGACGTGGACGGCAATCGCGTGACGGCGGGCGCGGCGGCGCTGGATGCGCATGTGGCAAAGCGCAGCGCGCAGGCGGGCTTGGATCTGACATTTCTGCGCACGATCCCCGGTGCCATCGGTGGCGCGGTGCGGATGAATGCCGGGTGTTATGGCTCCTATGTGGCGGATCATTTCGTGAGCGCCGAGGTGATGTTGCGCTCGGGGGATGTGGTGACGCTGGGGCCGGACGATCTGAACTTTCGCTATCGTCAGTCGGATTTGCCCGATGGTGCCGTGATCTTGTCGGCCACGTTTGAGGCAGCGCGAGGGGAGCCTGAGGCCTTGGCGGCGCGGATGGAGGATCAGTTGGCCAAGCGCGATGCGACGCAGCCGACCAAGGACCGCACGGCAGGCTCGACGTTTCGCAATCCGGCTGGGTTTTCCTCAACCGGAGCGGCGGATGACCGTCACGACCTGAAAGCGTGGAAGGTGATAGATGATGCGGGCTTGCGTGGTGCGACGCGGGGCGGGGCGCAGATGTCGCCAAAACATCCGAACTTTTTGGTGAACGCGGATGGCGCGACGGCGGCGGATTTGGAAGGCCTTGGCGAAGAGGTCAGACAAAGGGTGTTCGAGACGTCGGGAATCAGATTAGAATGGGAAATCATGAGGGTCGGCAAACCGGCTCCTGAGGCAGACGACACGTCCGGTTGAGGACGACTATAGGCAAACGAGACCGCGTAACGGTCCGAAAACAAGTGAGTTTCGGGAATGTCGAGCAGGACATCCCCCAAAGTTGTGGTTCTACTGGGCGGCCCCTCGGCTGAGCGTGAGGTGTCCTTGTCGACCGGTAAAGAATGTGCGGCCGCGCTGCGGGAGAAGAATTACGATGTGGTTGAGCTGGACGCGGGGCCTGATGTGGCGGCGCGTCTGAGCGAGATTGCGCCGGATGTGGTGTTCAATGCGCTGCATGGTCGGTGGGGTGAAGATGGCTGTGTGCAGGGCATTTTGGAGTGGTTGCGCATTCCCTATACGCATTCGGGTGTGCTGGCGTCCGCCTTGGCGATGGACAAGGAACGCAGCAAGGAAGCGTTTCGTCGCTCTGGCGTGCCAGTGACCGAAAGCCAGTTGTTTCACCGTGATACTATTGCCGCAGACCACGTCATGGCACCGCCTTATGTGATCAAGCCAAACAATGAGGGTTCGTCGGTCGGTATATATATCGTGCCGGAAGGCGCGAATGGCCCGCCTTTGATTGCCGAGAACATGCCCGAGATGCTGATGGTTGAGGCATATGTGCCGGGCCGCGAGTTGACGGTCACTGTGATGGGCGACCGCGCGCTTTGCGTGACCGAGATCGTGACAGATGGCTGGTATGACTATCACGCCAAATACGCGCCGGGTGGGTCACATCATGTTCTGCCTGCGGATGTTCCGGGTGAGATTACCGATGCCTGCATGGCGCATTCCGTGACGGCGCATGAGGCTTTGGGATGCCGTGGCGTGTCGCGCACCGATTTCCGTTGGGATGACACCAAGGGCCTTCAGGGTCTCATTGCGCTGGAAACCAACACGCAGCCCGGAATGACGCCGACATCGCTGGTGCCGGAGCAGGCGCAGCACGTCGGCATGTCGTTTCCCGATTTGTGCGACTGGATTGTAAAGGACGCCTCATGCGATCGCTGAGAGATCCCGCACCTTCGCGCCTGGCGTATCGCCTCAATCGGCTGATGCTGACGCCACGGTTCCGCACGTTCCTGCGCTATGGCCTGCCGGTTTTGATCATCGCCAGCATCGGGGCCTTCTGGGCGTCAGACGCGGACCGCCGTCAGGACATGGGCGACCGGGTTGCCGAAGTGCGTCGCCAAATTCAGGAACGTCCCGAATTCATGGTGCATATGATGGCCGTCGAGGATGTGTCGGACACGGTCGCGGCAGACATCCGCAGTCTTCTTGCGCTGGATTTCCCGCAGTCGTCGTTTGATCTGGACCTTGATGCGATCCGCGGACAGGTTGAGACACTGGATGCGGTGGCCAGTGCGGCGGTGCAAATTCGCGGCGGTGGCGTGCTCAGCATCATTGTGACTGAGCGCGAGCCGGCGATTATCTGGCGCACCTCGCAAGGTTTGACACTTCTTGATGCCGAGGGAAACCGGGTGTCGGCGATCACTGCACGTGCGGACCGCCCGTCGCTCCCTTTGATCGCGGGGCAGAGCGCAGATGCCGCAGTGCAAGAAGCTTTGACCCTGATTGCACTTGCCGACCCTATTGCGCCGCGCTTGCGCGGGCTGCTGCGGGTGGGCGAGCGTCGCTGGGATCTGGTGCTGGATCGCGGCCAGCATATTCAATTGCCCGAAACGGACGCTGCCTCCGCTTTGAAAAAAGTGATCGCGCTGGATGGCGCACAGGACCTTCTGGCGCGCGACATTGCGGCAATAGACTTCCGCAATCCACGTCGCCCGGTGCTGCGCCTGACGTCGGGCGCGATTGACGCGATGAATGATTTTGACCTCACTCAGACCACGGACGCCTTGAGATGACTGATCTTTACGAAAGCCAACGCGCCATGCGCGCCATGCGCCGCGCCGCGATGCAACGGGGTGTGATTGCCCTTCTGGATGTGGGCACGTCCAAAATCGCTTGCCTGATCCTGCGGTTTGACAGCGATGCCGGTCTGCCCGAGGCCGAAGGCATTGGTGCAATGGCCGGACAAAGCCGGTTCCGCGTGATCGGCGCGGCGACGACCCGCTCGCGCGGGGTCGAGCTTGGGGAAAGCTGCGCCATTCAGGAAACCGAACGCGCCATTCGCACGGCCGTGCAGGCCGCACAGAAGATGGCGAACGTGCGTGTGGATCATGTGATTGCCTGTTTGTCGGGGGGACAGCCGAGGTCATACGGTCTGGCGGGCACGGTGCTGGTTGATGGAGATGTGGTCAATGAACAGGACGTGGCGCGTGCGCTGGCGTCTTGCGATGTGCCAGACTATGGAACCGAGCGCGACATTCTGCATGCCCAGCCGGTGAATTTCGCGCTGGATCATCGCTCGGGTCTTCTTGATCCACGCGGGCAGATCGGCCAGCGTCTGGCCTGTGATATGCATATGCTGACCGTCGACACATCCGTCCTGCAGAACCTGATCTATTGTCTGAAACGTTGTGATCTCGAACTCGCAGGGCTTGCGTCCTCGGCGTATATGTCTGGCATGTCGGCACTGGTCGAAGATGAGCAGGAACTGGGCAGCGCCTGTATCGACCTTGGTGGCGGCACGACCGGCCTTTCGATCTTCATCAAGAAACACATGATCTACGCCGACAGCATCCGGCTTGGTGGGGAACACATCACGCAGGACATCTCGAAGGGGCTGCAAATCTCAACAGCAGTGGCCGAGCGGATGAAAACCTTTCACGGTGGCGTTGTGGCAACCGGCATGGACGACCGCGAGTTGATCGAGATCGGCGGCGAGACCGGCGACTGGGAACATGACCGCCGCACCGTCAGTCGCGCCGAACTTATCGGGATCATGCGCCCGCGCGTCGAAGAAATCCTCGAAGAAGTGCGTGAAAGGCTCGATGCTGCCGGCTTTGAACACCTGCCGTCGCAGCAGATTGTCCTCACCGGTGGCGGCAGCCAAATTCCCGGTCTCGACAGGCTGGCCCCCAAAATCCTAGGCCAATCCATCCGCATCGGTCGCCCTCTTCGCGTGCAAGGCCTGCCGCAAGCCGTCACCGGTTCAGCCTTTGCCAGTGCCGTCGGCCTCAGTCTTTTCGCTTCGCATCCGCAAGACGAATGGTGGGACTTTGAGATGCCGACCGACCGAAACG
>JABDQU010000340.1 GCA_013042105.1 Boseongicola sp. | reverse complement strand
CCCGACGATACCGATCTTCGGCGCAACCACGACCGAACAGCTGGCCCATATCCTCAAAGCCCCGGGCGTCACCCTGCCCGAGGAACTGCTATCTGAGGTATCCAAAGCACACCGCAGCTTCCCCATGCCTTATTAACCACGACCTTTGTTGCCGGACCTCAGTCGCCCCCCTAAAGTCCGCCTCAAGGCTGGGGGGCAAGGGAGGACGAATGCTGGCGCTGGCACGCGGTTTTTTGGTGATCTGCCTTACTCTGACGCTTGCTGCGTGTCAGGAAGACGGCCCGCGTGCTTCCGGCGAAACCGGCGGCGTTCCCGACCCACTGGCAGACCAACGCGCCGCCTGTGAACGCAGCGGCGGCACCTTCGGCGCAAGATCAGGCGGCATCCTGTTCACCTGCTATCGCCCCACCAGTGACGCCAACCGCTCTTGCAGCGCCGCATCCGACTGCCAAAGCCTCTGCCTGGCCCGTTCGCGCACCTGCGCACCGACCACGCCTTTCCTTGGCTGTCACGAAATCCTGACCGAAAACGGTGGCCGCGCCACCCAGTGTATTAACTGATGCGCGCCCTCGCCCTTCTCCCCTTGGTCCTTTCGGCTTGCGTCGCCTTCCCCGAATATCGCGACACCGACGTGCCGATCTCTTCCATGGCCACGTTCGAGCCCGCCAAATACGCCGGCACATGGTATGAAATCGCCAGCTTCCCGGTCCCTTTCCAGTCCGGTTGCCGCAACACCACGGCCACTTACACCGCCGCCCCCGACGGCACGCTCAACATCCTGAACGCCTGCGACACCGCCGATGGCCGAGACCAAATCGGCGGCACCGCCCGCGTTGACGGCCCCGGTCGTCTGAAAATCCGCCTCGACGGCGTGCCCTTCGCGGCCGACTACTGGGTGCTCTGGGTCGACACCGACTATCGCACCGCCGTTGTCGGAACGCCCGCGGGTCGCTCGGGCTGGATCCTGAACCGCGAGCCCACAATTCCCGCCGACCGCCTGAAAGCGGCGCGCGATATTCTCGCTTTCAACGGCTACGACCTGACCCAACTTCAAACCACCATGCAGGAGGCACCATGACCCGAAAAGTAGCGGTTCTTGGCCTTGGCACACGCGGCGGCGACATCGCCCGCGCCTTTCACGCAACCGGCTGGCAGGTAGCAGGCTTTGATCCCGACCCAGGCGCTGAGGGCGTCCCCGACCTCAAACGCGACTGGACCCGCCAAAGCACAATCTCCGGCACCGTGCAGGGTGCTGACTGGGTCATGATCTGCCTGCCCGAACGCCTGGAACTGATGCGCAAAGTCATCCAACGCGCCCAAAGCGAAGCCCCGCGCACTGCCACCATCGCCGTTGTCACGCGCGACTTCGACATTGACGCTGTGCAGGGTTGCGCCCTTCGTCCCGCCCATGTTCTGCGGGTCGATGAAGGCGAAAGCGGCGGCTATGTGATCGACGTCTCATCCAAAACCGACGCAAACGCGAAATCCGACGCCACGACCGTTCTGGCCCAACTCGCCGCACAGGAATTTGCCCCTAAAGACCGCGCCGTTCAGCCTCCCAAGGCCGAAAGCGCCTGAAGATGCCCGGGCCAGCCCCGCTCTGACACCGACGCCTCGCGCACCAGCCCGTCGAACTGCTCGGTCAGCACTTTGACCCGTTCGCGGTCGCGAAATGCCATGTAGTATTGCCCGACATATAAGACCGCCACCAAAGGCCCAAACACCGTCAAAGGCGCAGAATAAAGCCGTCGCGCATCGAACAGGAACACCCGCAAAGACGGAAATAGCTCGGCGTGAAGCTGCGTCAGATACCGCATCTGCTCATCGCGCACGAACTTCGGCAGGCCTTTGTAATACCCCGTGCAGGACACCAGCGATTCAATCTCAAACAGCGGCATCGCGATCTCATAATCCGACAGGGATTGCTGTATCCAGTCCAACCGATCCCGGCTCGCGCCAATTGCCTGATCCACCGATTTGCCCAGATGCGGAGTATATTCCCACCGAAGCAGCGCACTGGTCTTCAGCATATCCGGCAACGCCGCCGGAACATGGCGTATCTTGTAGCCAGCCGCCTCCTGGTGCCACGCGAAAATCTGTTCATCAATCAGAGCGCGCGGCGCCTCAGACACTTGCATCGAAGCGGCCAGCAAATCCGCCGCCCGCTCAGGCTTATCCGAAAGGCCCAAAAGCCAGTCACCAGACACCCCCAAAGCAGCGGCACATTCCGCCACCACCTGCGCGTTCGGCATCCTTGGACTGTCCCGCGTCAAAAGCTGAGAAATCGTCGAGCGATCGACACCCACGGCCCGCGCCAACCCACTTTGAGTCGCGGATTTTTCAGCCATCGCCTCAGAAAGACGGAGCTTAAACAGTTTTGCGCGGTCTCTTTTGTCCATTTTCGCCACATCTGGTGATTTAATTCACCATAGTTGAATTTATGTTGACTACAAACCAAATCGTTCACGCCGCCGTGATATGCAAAAACTGACATATGGGGACCACAAAACTTCGCACGCTCTTCCAACCGGCAACGCCCGGAACCATCGAATGGCCAACGCTCCTGCTCTTGGCGATCACCTACGCCGTTTGGGCGCTTGCAACGACATGGCTCGCAGGTCTCTCAACCTCGCTCGCCGTGATCATCACAGCCATCGCCATCGCGCAATTTTCCTCGCTTCAACACGAAGCCATCCACGGTCACCC
>JABDQU010000339.1 GCA_013042105.1 Boseongicola sp. | reverse complement strand
TCTGAATGATGCGTGACGCGGCGCGTTCCAGCGACCCATCCCCGGTGCGCCCCAGCATCATCAAACCAACACGCAACGCCTCAATCTCCTCAAGGTCGAAATTGAGCGGCGGCAGATCATATCCACGTCGCATAATATAGCCCACTCCCGCCTCACCTTCGATCGGCACGCGCATGGCCTGCAAAGCCGCTACATCGCGATAGATCGTGCGCTTGGACACTTCCAGTGTCTCGGCAAGAGCTTCGGCCGACAGCGGCCCGCGTGCGGCGCGCAAAAGCTGGATGACTTCAAACATACGGGTGATGCGCTGCATCGAACCAAACCTCCGCCAATATGGTGACAGTCTATCAGACCCTGCTGACACATGTCTGTCAGCAGTGATCTGCTCATCTGCCCTTTAGAAACGGAGGACGCAGATGACTTACTATGACCACGCCGTGTTGATGGCGTATCGGCTAGGCCCATGGGCCGAAACGCCTATTGCAAGACCGAAACCTGCCTATTGGCTCCAGTTTATTCGCCGAGGATTATTCTGACGTAGTCCTGCGTTTCCGCAAACGGCGGCACATCGCCATATTTTTCGACCGCCCCCGGACCCGCATTGTAAGCCGCCAATGCCAAGCGCCACGAGCGAAACCGGGCGTATTGCTGCGCCAGATAGCGTGCGCCACCTTCAAGGTTCTCGCTTGGGTTATCGGGATCGACTTTTAGAAGCTTTGCCGTGTCAGGCATTAGTTGTGCCAGGCCGCGCGCACCTTTCGGAGACACTGCTTCTATGTTCCAGCGCGATTCCTGATCGACGAGACGCAAAAAGATGTTTTCCGGGACATTATAGCGCCGTGCCGCGCCACGCGCCTCTTTCAATAACGCCCCTTGGTATGTCCCGTCGTAAACTGGCACGGCCCTTTGATTTTCTGACCGGTAGCGTTCGGAATAGGCGTATTGCTCGGCTGCGCGATTATCGAGGACCTGCAATTGGCGCTCAAATCTTGCCATTGCATTCGACGCATCCGATGCAGCGACCTGCCCTGCAAAAGCAAAGCATAAGCCCATTCCAATCCCCCAAACGCGTCTCAAACCAAAGCACTCCGAAAAAACACCGTCCGACTCTAATCGTTTTTTGCCAAATATCCAGTCTGGCGCAGCTTCACGCCCTGTTAACCCTGACAACCCATGTGTAATCTCGCGCAAACATTTATGAGATTCGGCGGGAGGCAAGACATGGCAGGATCAGTCAATAAGGTGATCATCGTAGGCAATCTGGGGCGTGATCCGGAAGTGCGCACGTTTCAGAACGGCGGAAAGGTCTGCAATCTGCGGATCGCTACGTCGGAGAATTGGAAAGACCGCAACACGGGCGAGCGCAAAGAGCGCACGGAGTGGCACTCGGTCGCCATTTTCAACGAAAATCTCGCGCGCCTTGCCGAACAATACCTGCGCAAAGGGTCGAAGGTTTATATCGAAGGCAAGCTGGAAACCCGCAAATGGCAGGACCAATCCGGTCAGGACCGGTATTCGACGGAAGTCGTCTTGCGTCCATATGCGGGTGAATTGACCTTCCTCGACTCCCGTAACGAAGGCGGCGGCGGTGGAGGCGGCGGCGGCTACGGCGACGACCGTGGCGGTGGATACGACGACCGCTCCAGCTATGGTGGCGGCGGTGGCGGTGGAAGCCAGCCAGCACCTGCAGGCGGCGATCTGGATGATGAAATCCCGTTCTGATCAACCTGACGAGACAACCGTCCGGCACCTTGATTTGGCCGACACCGACGATGCACTGGCGCTCTATGCCGAGTTGACAGCAGGACCGACTAAATTTGATCCACACGCGTTTGCCGTCGTGCTTCAGCATGACGGCACGTTTGTTTTTGGGGCCGAACGCGACGGGCAGATCATCGCTATGGTGACACTCCACATTCTTCCCAATGTCACCTGGGGAGGACGCCCCTATGCCTTGGTCGAGAACGTGATCACGTCGGCAGCCCATCGAGGCAAAGGCGTCGCCCGACAAGTCATGCAAACCGCAATAGGGGCTGCATGGAGCGCCGGTTGCTATAAGATCATGTTACTGACAAGTCAGGCGCGCGGCGCCAAAGGCTTTTATGAAGCCGTTGGTTTCAGCGATGACAACAAATACGGCATGACCCTGCGGCGCAGTTAGCGGTCGCTCAATGCATCCCGCAGAACCCCGTGCACAACGTCGCGAGGGATATCGCTGGTCACGAACGCCTCACCAATCCCCCGCACCATGATATAGCGCAACGCGCCATCCACGACCTTCTTGTCCTGTCCCATCAGGTCGAGCAGCCCATCCGCATCCGGCAACTCACCCGGGATATCGCGCAAATCGGTTTTCATCCCCATCGCCTTCAGGTGCGCCCGCACCCGGCTTGGATCTTCCTGGGAACAAAGTCCGGCACGCGCCGAGACCTCAAACG
>JABDQU010000337.1 GCA_013042105.1 Boseongicola sp. | reverse complement strand
GTGAAACCGCGCGCTTACATCCCGTTCAACGCAGGCGAGCGGTTTCGTTTCGCCCTTCTATGGCGGGCCAGAGTTACGGGCAAGCGGAACTCCTCACACGTTCTCGTCAGACACGCACGTTAAGGTTATTAGATGCTCGGATTCGGAACGATTACGAAAAAGGTCTTTGGGACCGCAAATGATCGGCAAGTGAAGGCCACACGCCCGATCGTCGACAAGATCAACGCGCTGGAGCCGGAATTTGCCGCGCTGGATGACGCGGGTCTGATTGCCAAGACCGAAGAATTCAAGAAACGTGTAGCCGAGGGCGAGAGCCTCGATGACATTCTGCCGGAAGCCTTTGCGAATTGCCGTGAGGGTGCCAAGCGCGCTCTGGGTCTGCGCGCGTTCGACGTGCAGTTGATCGGCGGTCTTTTTATGCATCGCGGCAACATCGCCGAGATGAAGACGGGTGAAGGCAAGACGCTTGTTGCGACCTTCCCGGCGTATCTCAACGCGCTGACGGGTGGTGCTGTGCACATCGTCACCGTGAACGACTACCTCGTGCGTCGTGACGCGGCGTGGATGGGTAAGGTGTTCGCGGCTTTGGGCATGACAACCGGCGCGGTCTATCCGCAGCAACCCGAAGACGAAAAGAAAGAGGCGTATCAGGCCGACATCACTTACGCGACGAACAATGAGCTTGGGTTCGATTACCTGCGCGACAACATGAAGGCCAACCTGATCGATATGGCGCAGCGCGGCCATTACTTCGCGATTGTGGACGAGGTCGACTCGATCCTGATCGACGAAGCGCGCACGCCGCTGATCATTTCCGGTCCCGCACAGGACCGTTCCGAGCTGTATGTGACGATTGACAAGCTGATCCCCGAGATCGCCGAGGAGCACTTCACGCTCGATGAGAAAACCCGCAATGTGACCTACACGGATGAGGGAAACGAGTTTCTGGAGCAGCGCCTTCACGATACGGGCCTTCTTCCCGAGGAGCAGTCGCTTTACGATCCGGAGTCGACAACGATTGTGCACCACGTCAATCAGGGTCTTCGCGCGCACAAGCTGTTCACCAAGGACAAAGACTACATCGTTCGTGATAATTCGGTTGTTTTGATTGACGAGTTCACCGGCCGCATGATGACCGGGCGTCGTCTGTCGGATGGTCTGCATCAGGCGATTGAAGCGAAAGAAGGCGTGGCGATCCAGCCCGAGAACGTGACGCTCGCGTCCGTTACCTTCCAGAACTATTTCCGCCTTTATGACAAGCTGGCCGGTATGACCGGCACGGCGTCCACGGAAGCGGATGAATTCGCCGAAATCTACGGGCTTGGCGTTGTCGAGATTCCGACAAACCGCCCGATTGCACGTGTGGATGAAGACGACCAGATCTACCGCACGGCGCAGGAAAAATTCGACGGTATCGTGAAAGAGATCAAAGCCGCCAATGAGACCGGACAGCCGGTTCTGGTCGGCACGACCTCGATTGAGCGCTCGGAATTTCTGGCGCAGCTTTTGGAAAATGAGGGCATACCCCACAACGTTCTGAACGCGCGTCAGCACGAGCAGGAAGCGCAGATTGTCGCTGATGCCGGAAAGTTGGGTGCGGTGACGATTGCGACGAACATGGCCGGTCGTGGCACGGACATTCAGCTTGGCGGCAATGTGGAAATGCGGGTGCTGCAGGCGTTGGCGGAAGACCCGGAGGCCGATCCCGAGGCGCTGCGCGCACGGATTGAGGCCGAAGTGGCCGACAATAAGGCGAAAGTCATCGCTGCGGGCGGTCTTTATGTCCTTGCAACCGAGCGCCACGAAAGCCGTCGTATCGACAACCAGCTGCGCGGTCGTTCGGGCCGTCAGGGTGACCCGGGCCGGTCGTCGTTCTTCCTGAGCCTTGAAGACGATCTGATGCGTATTTTCGGCTCGGAACGGCTGGACAAAGTGCTGTCAACGCTGGGCATGAACGAAGGCGAGGCGATCAAGCACCCTTGGGTGAACAAGTCGCTCGAACGCGCGCAGGCGAAGGTTGAAGGGCGTAACTTCGATATTCGTAAGCAACTTCTCAAGTTCGATGATGTGATGAACGATCAGCGTAAGGTCATCTTCGGTCAGCGCCGTGAGATCATGGAAGCCGATGAGCTTGAAGAGATTGTGCAGGACATGCGTGATCAGGTCATCGACGATCTGGTTGACACCTATATCCCGCCAAAATCCTATGCGGATCAGTGGGATACGGAAGGTCTGGCCGCTGCCTTGCAGGAAAAGCTTGGCGTGGACGTTCCGGTGGTTGCCTGGGGTGACGAAGAAGGCGTGGACGACGAGGAAATTCGCGAACGCCTCTATGAAGCCGCTGCGGAGTTCATGAAAGAAAAGGGCGAGCAGTTTGGCGCGGAAAACATGCGCTCGATTGAAAAGCAGATCCTTTTGCAAACGATGGACGCCAAATGGCGCGAACACTTGCTGACGCTCGAACACCTGCGCTCGGTTGTGGGCTTTCGGTCCTACGCACAGCGCGATCCGCTGAATGAATACAAGACCGAAGCATTCCAGTTGTTCGAAGGGTTACTGGATGGATTGCGTGGGGAAGTGACCGAAAAACTTGCTCAAATCCGGCCGATGTCGGAAGAAGAACAGCAGGCCATGATGCAACAGATGCTGGCGCAACAACAGGCGGCCGCTGCGCCCGTGGTTGAAGACAACGCCCCACCTGCGCCGACGCAAGCAGCGATTGACGCCGGGTTCGTGGCGGATGATCCGACAACATGGGGTAACCCTGGTCGGAACGATACCTGCCCATGCGGATCGGGGAAAAAGTTCAAGCATTGTCATGGGTCGCTTTAAGCGCCTGTGACCTAATCGCTTCAAACTGTTGATGAATTTACGCCGCGTGTCGATTGATACGCGGCGATTTTCCTTTTTTGTTAGTCTTTCACTCAGGGTCAGCGTCCAAGACTGGCCCATCCGGTGCTCGATGGCGCACTGAAACCGGAGGCAGACGTGAGCTTATCCCTTTCCGCAAAAAGGCGGCGCATTGTCTTGATTTTGTCTGTCATGGCGTTGGCGTTTTCTGCCGGACACATCATGCAGAATGTTCTGGCGCGTGATATGGATATCGCCGTTCGAAACATGGCTCCGGATGTGGAACCCCGCCTTCGCAGGGCGACGCAAGCGCCGGGCCTGCCGGTCCCGCCCGCCGCGACGCTGACCCCTTTTGAAGGCCCTGACCCTGTTCCAAGCGACCGTATAACGGACGATCCCCCGCTTCCGGACCTGCCGTTGGAAGATGCTTCGGCCGTACCTTTGGGCGTGCCTTGCCGTGTCAAAGTGGATGCTATCGCCGGAGACGCCGGTGTCATCTGGTTAGAGATTTCGGCGCCGTGTTCGGCTGGCGAAATCATCACCGTGGCGCAAGAAGGCATGGCAGTGGAGTGGGCGCTTGATGGC
>JABDQU010000333.1 GCA_013042105.1 Boseongicola sp. | reverse complement strand
GGAGAAAGCTACCACCAACCGATACTTACTGTGGTATATTAGGTGGTATCATTTTAGATAGGAGTTAAATAAATATTTGAAATCAATTAATTGTGGGGAAATAATGGCGGACTTCGTCTCCGCCACCAACGCTTTGCCCCGGTTCGTTCAAAACGCCAGATCAGCTTGGTTCCCATCGGGATTGGCGCCTCGGCGCGTGGGTGATCGGTCAGGGGGTCGGGTACAGTTTATCCATTGGGACTGAGCGGCCGTTATCTTGCATGATGCGCACGTGCTTGCGGCGCAAGGCGCGGGGTTCGGTGACGCCGACGGAATGCGCGATGGTTTCGACTTCTTTCACGATGTTTTGGGCATAGGCGGAGACGCGTTTCCACTTGTCCTCGACGACCAGTCCTTTTTGAAAGCGCGGATCGTGTGTTGTGATCCCGGTGGGGCAGGTGTTCTTGTTGCACTTAAGCGCCTGGATGCATCCCAGGGAGAACATGAAGCCACGCGCAGTGGTCACGAAATCAGCGCCGGCGGCAAGTGCCCATGCGATATCGCCCGGATTGACCAGTTTGCCGCTGGCAACGATGCGGACGCGGTCTTTCAAGCCTGCTTTGTCACGCAGATCAGCGACAATCGGCAGGGCTTCGCGAATGGACATGCCGACGAGATCTATCAGAGGCATGGGCGCCGCACCCGTGCCACCTTCACCGCCATCAATGGTGATGAAATCGGGGGCGGCGTCTGCGCCGCGGTGGGTGATTGTCTGGAACAGATCCTCGATAGCTTCTTCTGCGCCAACGACGGTTTTGATGCCAACGGGTTTGCCGGTGACCTCTCGGATATGGGCGATGAGGTTCAACAGGTCATCCCAGTTGTCGACTTCGCGGTGCCGGTTGGGTGAAATGCCGTCCTGGCCGACGCTCAGGCCTCGGATTTGCGCGATCTCTGCGGTGACTTTTGCCCCGGGCAGGATGCCGCCCTTGCCGGGTTTCGCGCCTTGGGCCAGTTTAACCTCGAACATGCGCACGGTTTCATGGGCCGCCACGGCGCGCAGTTTGTTGTCATCGAGGTTGCCTTGGTCATCGCGCACACCGAATTTTGCGGTGCCAATCTGAAAGACAATGTCGGCACCACCTTCCAGATGAAAGGGGCTGATCCCGCCTTCACCGGTATTGAGCCAAATGCCTGCATCCTTCGCGCCACGGCTGAGGGCCTGAACCGCTGGTTTTGAGATTGCACCGTAACTCATCCCCGAGATGTTGAAGAACGATCCGGCGTGAAAGGGTGTCTTGCATCCGGTGCCGATGGTCAAAGCTGTGCCTTTGGCGAATTGGTTGTCGATGGGCGGAAATGCTGCGTTCACGAATATCGGCGTGCCGACCACGTTGATGTTGCGGGTCGAGCCGAAGGCGACGGTGTTGCCTTTGCCGTCACCGGCGCGCTTGACCCATTCGCGCTGGGCCCGGTTGAAAGGAAGTTCTTCGCGGTCCATCGCAAAGAAGTATTGGCGGAAGAATTCACCAAGTTCAGAGAAGACGTGTCTGAACCGGCCGATCACAGGATAGTTTCGCCGGATGGCGTCGTGCGTTTGCAGCCGGGCGATCACGAAGAGCACCACCGCCAGAGCGGCCAGTGCGCCGATGACGACGACAAACGCCACCGCCAGAAAATTCAGCGTGTCCATTGCAAAGCCCATGGTGGTCGTCTCCTTGTGATCAATGGAGGCATACTGCGTCGTCAGAAGACATTAAGTAAGCTGACAAACGGAGTTGTGAGGTGACCGCGATGTGCGGTTTGGGGCGGTGCTTATTCTGCGATGCGCGAAGGGGCGTGTTCGTTAGTGTTTGACGGCGATTCCGCCTTTCATGATCAGCGGTATGTGTTGGCCCTGTCCGGTCAGAAGGTCGAGGTTTTCCAAGGGGTTGCCGTTGACGGCGATCAGGTCTGCGTGAGCGCCCGCAACCAGCGCGCCAAGCTCGCCTTCCATACGCAACACCTTGGCGGCGTCGAGCGTTGCTGCGCGGATCACGGCGTCGGCGGGCAGGTAGCGCCCGCGGAGGGTAAATTCCTCGGATTGTTCGCTTTGCATGCCGCCCAGCAGGTCTGTTCCGTAGCCCATGGTGACGCCTGCCGCGTGCAGTTTTTCGAGCTTTTCGAGGCCGGCTTCGCGCACGTCTTCGATTTTTGCGACCGATTCCGGGGGCAGTCCGAATTCGGCACCGCGGCGGGCGAGAAGGTCGTAAGTGATGTTTGTGGGGACCACGACGGCGCCTTCGCGGGCGACGCGGGCGATGGTGTCGTCCGCGATCAGGTTGCCGTGTTCGATGCATTCGATGCCACAGTCGAGGGCGCGTGTGATGGCTTCGTCCGCGTAGAGGTGCCCGGCGACGTAGGTGCCGAAGCCTTTGGCGATCTCGACCATGGCTTTGAGTTCATCGACCGAGAACACAAGATAGCCGACCGGATCGGAGGGCGATGAAATGCCGCCGTCCGCCATGACTTTGATGAATTGCGCCCCGCCTTTGAGCTCCTCGCGCGCGGCGCGTTGCACTTCTGCAAGGCCGTCGCAGATGCGCCCCATCGAGCCAAGCTGCGACGCATACCAGTCCACGTTGCGATTGTTGTATGGGCCGCGATAGTCGGTGTGGCCGCCGGTTTGCGAAAGCGCTTTGCCGCAGATTACAAGGCGCGGGCCTGCGAAGTAGCCTTCTTCGACGGCTTGTTGCAGGCCCCGGTCAGCACCTCCGAGATCGCGGACGGTGGTGAAGCCGCGCATGAGCATGTCGTTCATCAGCCGCGCGCTTTTGGCGGCGATCAGGGACGACGGCAGGCTGGCGTTTTCGCCGAGGTTGGCGGTGGTTGCTATTGTATGGACGTGGCAGTCGATGAGGCCGGGCATGACGATCAGGTCTGACAGATCGAGTTCCTCATCGGCTGCGAACGACACGGATGCGGCCACTTCTTTGATCTTGCCGTCTTCAATGGCGATTTGCATGGGATCGGTCGGGCGATCCTGCGATCCGTCGACGATGCGGGCGTTGCGAATGAGGAGCGAGGTCATGGTGTGGGTCTCATTTATTGGAGGGCGGTGAGATAAGGGCGGGCAGCAGTGTTTGAGCAATCTGGGCCATTTTTGCGAGATCGTCGACTGAATAGCTGTCGCGCGCGGCATTCAGGGAGAGAACGCCTTTCGTTTGGGCGTTCCAGCGCACGGGGGCGCAGGCGCAGGCTTCGCATCCTTTTGACAGGATCAATTGGGCGTCAGGAAAGGCCCAGAGCACGTCATCTCGGCTATTGCCCAGCCATGTTTCTCCGGCGTCGATGACAACTTTGCCCCAGGGCGTTCCGCCCATCGGCTTGAGGGCTCCGACCGGGTAGTCATCGGGGGAGGAGCTGTGCATGCGGCGCACGTTGTTTGTTCCGGGAAGCGTTTGCAGAATTGTCAGGAAGTGGAAGCCGAACAGGTCTGCGCACGCGTTTTCGACGGCTTGAAAAAGTCGCTCGGGTTGGCCGTCGTCGGCTTGGGATGCGAGCAACGTTTCGAGGATGTCTTGCATCAGGTCATCGCCCATGTGTCGAGGGAAAGGTCTTCGACCGACGCCATGGATCGCGCGCCGTCGAACAGGACGGTCATGATCCGGTTTTTGGTCAGTCTGTAGTGTTCTACTGCGATGGCATCGGCGCGCCCAACGTCGCGGTCCTTGATTGCGCTGTAGATTTCGCGGTGATGCGCGACCGTGGTGGCGAGATGGCTTTGGAGTGTTGCGCTGTTTTTTGCGTCGCCTGTTTCACGCGCGTTGCTGAAACAGGCGCGGGCCAGGCGGATGGTGTCGACCAGCACACGGTCGTAGAATTCGCAGATGTAACGATTGTGCGCGGCTTGTGACACGGCTTTGTGGAAGTCCTGATTGGCTTCGGAGCGGTTGACGCCGTTGCCGGTTTCGGCGGCGACCTCAAAGGCGCGCATGTGTTTTTCGATTGAGGTGAGATCCGTCGCGGTGCGATTTTCCGCGGCAAGTCTGTGGACCAGACGGCTTGAGACAAGAAGGGCATCGTAGAGTTTTGGCACCTCGTCAAAATCCAGGGGCGCGACCTTGGCTTTGCGGCCGTCGCGCACGACCAGCCCGCCCGCGATCAGTTCGATGATCGCTTCGCGGATCGGCGTTCTTGAGACGTCCAGACGCGTTGCAAGTTCGGCTTCGTCCAGAATTGTTCCGGGGCGAAGTTCCATTCGCAGGATCGAATCTCTCAGCGTTTGAACAACTCGTGGGCCGTCGCGTTTCGTCATTCTCTGTCCTACCTTCGCCCGATTGCGCGATTTTCCATCGCATTTTCAGATGCCTAGGAGGCTTGTGATCTCTTCTTGCAAATTCAGTATACTTTTTGGATGCTCAATTACAACAGACCTTGAACCGGATGATTGAAGCGCATGACTGAACAGGCTGGACGGCCGGACTGGATTCTGGGGGTAGATGTCGGTGGCACGTTCACTGACTTTGCCGCGCGCAACATGAAAACCGGCGAAACGCGGATCCACAAGCGCCCTTCGACGCCCGCCGACCCGTCTGAGGCGATTGTCGAGGGGTTTCGCGAACTGATCGAAAAGGTGGGTATCGCGGGTGGCGACATTGATCGGTTCGCTCATGGCACCACAGTTGCGACCAACGCTTTGTTGCAAAGGAAGGGCGCGCGTGTCGGGGTTGTGACGACAAAGGGGTTCCGCGATCTTCTTGAGATCGGACGGCAGGTGCGTCCGGCGATTTACGATCTGCAACTGGATGCGCCACCGCCGCTGGCTGCG
Source organism: Boseongicola sp. (assembly GCA_013042105.1). GTDB lineage: Bacteria > Pseudomonadota > Alphaproteobacteria > Rhodobacterales > Rhodobacteraceae > Boseongicola. The sequence continues at coordinate 1,842 of JABDQU010000333.1, read as the reverse complement.
CGCGCTGAGCGCATGGAGGTGGCCGAGCGTATTGCGCATGACGGCACGGTTCTGGAGGCATTGGACGATCAAGCAATTGAGGAGGTGCTGGAGGGGTTGCGCGGCATCGACGGTTTGCAGGGCGTCGCGGTGTGTCTTTTGTTTTCTTTCATAAACAACACGCACGAGAAGCGGTTGGCGGAGGCGATCCGGCAGGCCAGACCTGATCTTTATGTGTCGATCTCGTCCGAGGTTCAGCCCGAGTTTCGCGAATATGAGAGGTTTTCGACCACCTTGATCAACGCTTTCCTTCAGCCAGAGGTTGGCAGGTATATGCAGCGTTTGCAGGCCACCATCGGTGAGGTCGCCGAGAAAGCGCGGTTCGGAATTTTCCAGTCTTCGGGCGGATTGATGTCTGTGGAAAAGGCGGCTCAGTTCCCGGTGCGCACGGCTTTGTCAGGCCCTGCTGCGGGGGCGGTTGGTGCGGCTGCGTCTGGGGCGACATCCGGGTTCGGCGATCTGGTGACATTGGACATTGGCGGCACGTCCACGGATGTTTGTCTGATCCGTGGCGGGCAAACCGAGATTGCCTATGTGCGCGAGATCGCGGGATTTCGCATCAGGCTTCCGATGGTGGATATTCATACTGTTGGCGCGGGCGGAGGCTCGATTGCGCGGATTGAGGCGGACGGGTTGATGAAGGTCGGGCCGGAGAGCGCGGGAGCGGTCCCGGGGCCTGCGTGTTACGGCAAAGGCGGGAGCGAACCAACCGTGACCGACGCAAATGTCTTTCTGGGTCGGTTGCCTTTGTCACTGGCAGGCGGCGGGTTGACGATTGATCGCACCAAGGCCGAGGAGGTCATCACGTCGATTGCCGACACTTTGGGCGTGTCACCTGTCAAGGCGGCACTGGGTATTGTCGGGATTGCCACGTCGAACATGATGCGCGCGATCCGGGCGGTTTCGACCGAGAAGGGGCATGATCCGCGGGCATTCTCGCTGATGCCGTTTGGCGGAGCAGGGGGCTTGCACGCCGCGGATGTTGCGGCGGCGCTTGGGATCAAGCGGATCGTCATACCACGCACTCCGGGCATTTTATGTGCCGAGGGATTGTTGGAAGCCGAATTGCAGGAAAACTTCGTCTTGCCGTGTCGGGGACGGCTGGAAGGCGCGATGGACGACATCCTGGCGGCGGCGGCCACGCTTGACGCGGAAGGCAAGGATTGGTTGCGACAGGAAGCCGGGGACAGTCAGGGCGGTCGGGTCATTTTGACGTTGGACATGCGGTATGTCGGGCAGAATTATGAGCTTGCGGTAGAGATGTCGCAAGAAACCAGCGATATGGACAGCCTGCGCCGTGGATTCCTTCAGGCGCATGAGCGGGCTTATGGTCACGCAGATCCGGACGCGGCGATTGAGGTTGTGAACATCCGCGCCAAGGCGGTTGCACGGTTGGCGCGTGGTGAAACCGATCTGAGCGGTCCAGCGCGTCTCGGTGTGCCGAAAGAGGTTGTTCCGGTCTGGTTTAGCGAAACCGAACAGCTGAAGACGCCGATCTATGATCGCGCGGAATTGCCGGTTGGCACGGTGATGGACGGACCTGTGATCATCACGCAATTGGATGCAACCACGCTGGTGCCGCCGGGGTCAGAAGTGACTGTGGATGCGGCTTTGAACCTTTTGATGGAGCGGCGCGATGACTGAGACTTCTGAGCTTGATCCGATCGCGCTTGAGATCACGTGGAATGGTCTGAAATCGATTGCCGATGAGTGCTTCCTTACGATCATGCGGAGCGCGTTTTCGACGAACATCAAGGAGCGTCACGACCACTCGACGGCGATTGCGGATGCCCGCGGCAGGTT
>JABDQU010000330.1 GCA_013042105.1 Boseongicola sp. | reverse complement strand
CGAGAACGCCGTCACCTTGATCAACAAAGAAGGCGCTGAAAGCTGGCCGCGGTCGTCGAAGGACGATGTCGCCCGGCAGTTGGCACACCGAATAGCCGAGGCGCTTGGGTGATATGGGCGCGGTCGTGAAAATTCGGCGACTTGAAGGGTTCGACACTGAGATTGCATTGCCGCGCTATGAAACGGCGGGTGCAGCCGGTGCCGATATCCGCGCGAACTTCCCGCAGGAATGCCGCGAAGGCGTGGTTTTAGGGCCGGGGGCGCGCGTATTGGTGCCGACGGGTTTTTCGATATGCTTGCCCACGGGCTACGAGGCTCAGATACGCCCGCGGTCAGGTCTTGCGCTTAAGCATGGCATTACGCTCGCCAACACCCCCGGAACTGTAGACGCCGATTATCGTGGGCCTGTCGGGGTCATTGTGATCAATCTCGGACACGAAAGCTTCAAAATCTCGCATGGTGATCGAATTGCCCAGATGATCGTGGCCCCTGTGATTCAGGCGCAGTTTGAAAGTGTAGATGATTTGTCCGAGACGGTTCGCGGCTCGGGCGGTTTTGGATCGACGGGGCAAGGCTGATGACTTTGGTGTTGGCATTGGCTGCAATGCTTTGGGGCATTGGACACATTCTCCGTATGCCTATTAATGCGCGATTCTTGATGATTGCGCTTCTCTATGTGGGCGTATTGCTGGTTCACACAGTCTTTCCAGACGGCCACGCCCTGCGGGAGGCGCTGGGCGGAACCGTTGATGAATGGGTGTCGCTTGGTTTTCTCGTGGGTATCGCTTGGATTTATTCCGTCGGCCTAAAGAAACTACGAAGCCGCGTCCGACCCGAGAACCTGCCCAAAAACAAAGAAGCTCCCACCAGTTCCGAAATTGAGCGCAATGCGCGTCATATCGTGCTGCGCGAGATTGGGGGTATTGGTCAGAAACGCTTGAAGACGGCACGCGTCTTGGTCGTTGGTGCGGGGGGACTGGGCTCTCCTGTCTTGCAATATCTCGCGGCAGCGGGAGTCGGCACAATTGGAGTGATTGACGACGATAGTGTCGAGAACTCAAACCTCCAAAGACAGGTGATCCATACCGATGATCGCATCGGTATGCCGAAGGTGTTCTCGGCCGAGCAAAGCATGCGCGCTCAAAACCCGTTCGTGGACGTGCGTCCTTATCATCGCCGCCTTACGCCTGATATCGCAACAGAGCTTTTTAAAGACTACGACCTAATCCTGGACGGATCGGATAATTCCGAAACGCGCTATCTGGTCAATCAAACTGCGGTCAATGTAGGTATCCCTCTGATTTCTGGTGCGATCACGCAGTGGGAAGGCCAGATCAGTCTCTTTGATCCGTCGCGAGGCGGTCCATGTTATGCCTGCGTTTTCCCTGAAGCCGCCGCCGATGGTCTTGCGCCATCCTGCGCGGAAGGGGGTGTTTTGGGCCCGCTTCCCGGTGTTATTGGCGCCATGATGGCCGTTGAAGCGATCAAGTTTCTGGCCGGGGCGGGAGAAACACTAATTGGTCGTTTGTTAATTTATGACGCGCTTCATGCAGAGACGCGGATTATTGCCGTTCAAAGGCAGGAGAGCTGCAGCATTTGCGGCAAAAAACAAATAACCACTGGCGATGCATAAACCGGGTAATTATGTCCCGTTGCCAGTCTGCACCCGATAGGAGTCGAAATGCCAAACCCTCTTTTGGCCGAATGGTCCACACCCTTCGCCTTGCCTCCTTTCGAGGCGATTTCAGACGATGATTTCGAACCGGCTCTGTTGGCGGCGCTAGAAGAATCGCGGGCATCTATCGCCGCGATTGCTGAAAATCCAGAGGCGCCGAGTTTTGAAAACACAATCGAAGCGCTGGAGCTCGCCGACGAGACTTTGGGCCGCGTGTTGTCTGTGTTTTACAATCTGGCCGGAACGGATGCGAACCCGAAGCGTGAGGCCCTTCAGCGGAGTTTCTCGCCTTTGATCTCAGAGTATTCGTCCGAGATCACCCGGAACCGCGCTCTGTTCCAGAGGGTCGAAAATATATGGGCGACCAAAGACTCGCTTGATCTTTCCGCGGAACAGGAACGCGTTTTGATGCTGACTCATCGGAGTTTTGTGCGGGCAGGCGCTCAGCTTGAAGGGGCGAAGAGCGACCGGTTGGCGGAAGTGAAATCGCGTCTTGCGACGCTTGGCACCGAGTTCACACAGAACATTGTGGCTGAAGAACGCAGTTGGGTGATGGATCTGGAGGATAGTGACCTGGTTGGTTTGCCGGATTTCCTGGTAGATGCGGCAAAGGCGGCAGGCTCTGAAAAAGATCGGTCCGGCCCCGTCATTACCTTGTCCCGGTCGTTGATTGTGCCGTTCCTTCAGTTTTCACCGCGACGGGAGTTGCGCGAGAAGGCCTGGCGCGCCTGGACGTCGCGTTGCGCAAATGGCGGCGAAACGGACAATCGACAGCGTGTTGCAGAAACACTTAAGTTGCGGGCAGAGCGTGCGCAGCTGTTGGGATATGCGGATTTTGCGTCCTTCAAGCTTGAGACGGAAATGGCCAAAACGCCAGAAGCGGCGCAAGATCTATTGATGCAGGTTTGGGCACCTGCGCGCGAAAGTGCTTTGGTCGATGCAGAGCGCCTTGAAGCGATGTTGCATGCTGATGGGATCGAAGGTGATTTGCAGCCCTGGGATTGGCGATACTATAGCGAAAAGCGGCGTGCTGAAGAACACGATCTGGATGAAAGTGCGCTGAAGCCTTACCTTCAGCTTGATCGGATGATCGAGGCAGCTTTTGCCTGTGCGAACCGTCTTTTTGGGATCGAAGCGCGCGCGCTTGAAGGTGTCACGCTAAATCATCCTGATGCGCGTGCGTGGGAAATTCTTCGTGATGGCAAACACCTGGCGGTCTTTATCGGGGACTACTTTGCGCGTGGCTCAAAGCGATCCGGCGCGTGGTGTTCGGCTCTGCGATCTCAGCGAAAGCTTGGTGGGGACGTGGCACCTGTCGTGATCAACGTCTGCAACTTCGCCAAACCGCCTGCTGGACGTCCTGCGTTGCTGAGTTATGACGATGCGCGCACGTTGTTTCACGAGTTTGGACACGCCCTTCACCAAATGCTGAGCGACGTGACCTACGAAACGATTTCCGGCACCAGCGTGGCGCGCGATTTTGTTGAATTGCCAAGTCAGCTTTACGAACATTGGCTGGAGGTTCCGGAAGTACTGTCTGAATTCGCCACGCATGCCGAAACAGGCGAGCCGATGCCTCAGGAGATGCTTGAGCGTTTGTTGGCGGCCGGAACCTATGACATGGGATTTCAGACTGTTGAGTATGTGGCGTCTGCTCTCGTCGACCTTGATTTCCATCGAGGCGAACCTGCTGCCGATCCCATGCAGAGACAGGCCGAGGTGCTTGATAGCATTGGGATGCCGTCTGCGATTGCGATGCGCCATGCGACACCGCATTTTGCACACGTGTTTGCAGGCGACGGCTATTCCAGTGGGTATTACAGCTATATGTGGTCCGAAGTGATGGATGCCGATGCCTTTGAGGCATTTGGCGAAGCGAGCGGGCCTTTTGATGCTGGCGTCGCGGCGAAATTGGAAGAATTTGTGCTGTCTGCCGGAGGCTCCAGGGATGCTGCCGAGCTTTACATGGCCTTTCGTGGAAAAATGCCGGGGCCGGACGCATTGTTGAAGGGGCGGGGGCTTGCGGCGTGATTTTTTCGCCAGAAGCTGAGGCAAATCTGATTGCCGCCGTTCGACAAATTGCAGCTGAGGAGATTTTGCCGCGATTTCGGTCTCTCAAGGAAGGGGACATCGCAACGAAATCGCGGATGGATGACTTGGTCACCGTCGCGGACCGAGAGGCCGAGCGCCGCATCGGCGAGGTTGCAGCTTCGCTGTTGCCGGGCATTGTTGTCGTCGGTGAGGAAGCCGTGTCCGAGGACGCCAACGTGCGGCACGCGATTGATCACAGCACCTGCCTGATTGTTGATCCTGTCGATGGCACATGGAATTTTGCCAACGGGCTGGCAACGTTCGCTGTGATTTTGTCCATTTCACACAAGGGCGAGACAGTCTGGGGAATGATTTACGACCCGGTCGGAGATGACTGGGCGATTGCCACACGCGGACACGGCGCGCGATTTGTGAAAGCGGATGGGACCGAGACACCGCTGCGTTTTTTGCAAGGCGATGCGCCAAAGGCCGCGACCGCGATGGGCTATGTCCATAGCTATCTCTTTCAGGGCGATGAACGGCGCAGGCTCTTCTCACGACTGCCGGATTTTCACAAAACCGATGCCTTGCGGTGTTCGGCGCACGAATACCGTCTTTTGTCGCGCGGCATCGTGGATTTTTGTGTCTCGCCGGTTTTGAACCCTTGGGACCATGCGGCGGGCTGCCTGATCGTCGAAGAAGCCGGTGGCGTTGCGCGCCTTCTGACTGGAGAGGCCTATCGCCCTACTCAAAGAGAAGGCCGATTGATCGTTGCGACCTCGGAGGACTGCTGGCACATGGTGCGCGCAACAATCACGGGGTCAGACGGATGTATCTAGCCCGCGACAAGCCCCATTTGTTCAAGCTTCAGCAACACTTGGTGCGCGCAGTGATCGACTTCGGCATTCTCCGTGTCGACGCGGAGTTCGGGGTTTTCAGGGATATTGTAAGGATCTGAGATTCCTGTAAATTCCTTGATCTTCCCCTCACGCGCAAGCTGGTAGAGTCCCTTGCGGTCACGTCGTTCACATTCTTCAAGGCTCGTGGCGATGTGGACTTCCACAAAGGCACCAAAGGTCTCGACATCCTCTCGGACCGCTCTGCGCGTGGTGGCATAGGGGGCAATCGGCGCGCATATCGCAATACCGCCGTTCTTGGTGATCTCACTGGCAACATAGCCAATGCGGCGAATGTTGAGGTCACGATGTTCTTTCGAGAAACCCAGTTCTGACGACAGGTTTTTACGCACGATATCGCCGTCCAGCAGGGTTACAGGGCGGCCGCCCATTTCCATCAATTTCACCATAAGCGCGTTTGCGATGGTCGATTTGCCCGAGCCGGACAGTCCGGTGAAAAATACAGTGAAGCCCTGTTGAGCCCTTGGTGGATAGCGACGGCGGAGTTGGTCGACAACTTCCGGAAAGGAAAACCATTCGGGGATCTCAAGGCCTTCGCGCAATCGGCGCCGCAATTCGGTGCCCGATATGTTTAGAACAGTTGCACCATCGGCCACCTCGTCGGCAGCCTCGTATTGGGCGCGTTCCTGAACGTAGACCATGTGTTTAAAGTCGACCATCTCGATGCCAATCTCATCCTGATGCTTCCTGAACAGTTCTTGCGCGTCATATGGCCCATAGAAATCCTCACCCGCCGAATTCTTGCCCGGGCCAGCGTGATCACGCCCCACAATCATGTGTGTGCAGCCGTGATTTCGTCGGATAAGTCCGTGCCAAACGGCTTCTCGGGGTCCGGCCATGCGCATGGCAAGGTTCAGAAGGCTCATGGTGGTCGTCGCGGCGGGGTATTTATCGAGCACGGCCTCATAGCACCGCACACGCGTGAAGTGATCTACGTCCCCGGGCTTGGTAAGGCCAACAACAGGATGGATCAGCAGGTTTGCTTGCGCTTCCTTGGCAGCGCGAAAAGTAAGTTCCTGATGCGCGCGGTGTAGTGGGTTGCGAGTTTGGAAGGCGACGATGCGGCGCCAGCCGAGTTTTCGGAAATACGCGCGCAGCTCATTCGGAGTGTCGCGGCGCATTTTGAAGTCATAGTGAACTGGTTGCTGGATGCCGGTGATTGCGCCGCCCAGATAGACAGGGCCGGCGGAGTTGTGCAGGTAGTTCACCGCTGGGTGAGCATCGTCATCTGCGCCAAACACTTTTTCGGCCTCGCGCGCTTTGTCCGGTGTCCAGCGGTCACTTACGGACAAGATTGCAAGGATGACGCCTTCCTGATCACGCAGCGCAATGTCTTGTC
>JABDQU010000329.1 GCA_013042105.1 Boseongicola sp. | reverse complement strand
TGTTTGGCGCGATACCGTCAGATGAGCCGTGACTCGATAAATCAAGACTGACCGTAGACAAGAATGTGGCAGGAAAATGGTGAAGACTTCGCCAATTGGCCTGTGCCAAGCGGAAACCCGCGTCTTTAAACAGGGGCTAAATGCGAGGTCTTTAAGATATTGAAATTATTTGGTTTTAAACGGCGCGTTTTCGGGCGTTCATTGTTGCCTTACCAAAACCAAAGGCAAGCGACTGTTTCACTCTTTCGCAAACGCGAACGACCTTGGGGGAAATGAGGCGGATTGGTCGGAAACGGGAAACCGGCCGTGATGACCTATTTGGTGTCCGGTTTGGTCGGTGCCGGGGCATCGTCCAGTGAGTCGTCCAGTAAAATCCGATGCGCGTCACCTTCCATATCGTCATACTGATTGCTTCGGATCGTCCAGACAAAAGCAAGCAACGCGCCAAGGCCAAGGATCAGCGAACAGGGGACGAGGATGACAAGGATGTTCATGGGCTATCTCGCGCGCAGGGCGTTCAGGGTGACGGTGATCGAGCTGGTCGACATGGCAAGAGCCGCCAAAAGGGGCGAGGCGAAACCGCAGACCGCCAACGGGATCGCAACCACGTTATAGGCGGCGGCAAACCCGAAGTTCTGCTCGATCAGGCGGTGCGCCAGTTTCGCCGCTTTCACGGCTTCGGCAACGCTTTCGATCTGGCCGGAGACCAGCACAACGTCAGCCGCCGAACGGCTGGCTTCGAGGGCCGTGCCCGGTGAGATCGCAGCATCGGCGGCGGTGAGCGCCGCGACGTCATTCAGACCGTCGCCGACCATGAGGACTCGCTGGCCTTGCGACTGGAGGCCTTCGATATAGGCGAGCTTTTCCTTTGGATCGACGTCCGCGACGACGGTATCGATGCCAAGCTCTCGGCCCAGCGCGTCGGCTTTGGCGGCGTTGTCGCCGGTCAGGACGTGGATGTTGAGGCCCATATCTTCCAGCGCGCGGATACCTTCGGCGGCGCCGGGCAGCAGGCGTTCGGTGACGCTCAGCGGGTAGGTTTCGCCACATTGGAAGGCGGTTGCGGCCTCGCTACCCAGCCAGTCGCCGCGACCAAGACGGACGGTTTGACCGTTGTGGGTGGCTTGAATACCGGTGCCCGCGATCTCGGCGATGTGGGAGAGTTTCGCAGGTGTGACATCTCCAAGCGTTTTGGCGAGGCTTTTGGAGAGCGGGTGATCTGATTGGGTGGCCAGCGCTTTCAACACGGCTTTGGCCTCTTGGTCGAGGGTATCCGGGGCCATCAGCGTGGGGCGCGTGAGCGTGCCGGTTTTGTCGAAGACAACCGTGTCGATACTGGCGAGGCGTTCAAGCGCGGTGTCGGACTTCACGAGAAGGCCGCGACGGAAGAGCCCGCCGGTTGCGGCAGCCGCGACGGCAGGAACGGCGAGGCCCAGCGCGCAGGGGCACGTGATGATCAGGGTTGCGACCGCCACGTTCATCGACAGACGGAAATCGCCGGTCATGATCATCCAGACGACGAAGGCGGCAAATGCCGTGATGTGGACGATGGGCACATAGGCGCGCGCGGCGCGATCGGCGAGACCCGAATAGCGGCTTTTGGCGCCTTCCGCGCGGGCGACAAGCTGCATGATCGAGCGCAACATCGTGTCTTCGCCTACGGTGGTGACGGTGGCCGTGATGGGTCCGGTCAAAGTGACGTCGCCGGAATAGAGCGTGTCGCCTGCGGTGATCGTGATGGGGTCGCTTTCACCGGTGAGGAGGCTGCGGTCGACCTCGACTGTGCCTGTCGCAAGGCGCGCTTCCACCGGCACGCGCGCGCCAGCGGCAAGCCAGATGTCGTCACCGATAACAAGGTCAGAAACCGAGACGCTTTCGCGTGCCTCATCTCGCAGGACCAGCGCGCGGCGCGGTTCAAGTGCGGCAAGGTCTTCGGCGGCGGACCTTGCGGCTTTACGCATGCGTTGGTCCAGAACGCGGCCCGCAAGAAGGAAGAAGGTCAGCGAGAGGGCCGCGTCGAAATAGGCGTGTTTGCCGCTCATGCTGGTCTCATAGACCGACAGGCCCAACGCCAACAGGATCGCCAGCGAGATCGGCACATCCATGTTCACGCGGCGGGCTTTCAGGGCTGACCAGGCGTTTTTGAAGAAGGGTTGCGCCGAGAACATCGCGGCGGGGATGGCGATGGCACCGCTGATCCAGTGGAACAGATCGCGGGTCGCGTCGGCGGCCCCGGACCAGACCGCGACGGACAAAAGCATGACGTTCATCATCGCGAACCCGGCAACGCCGAGGCGCATCAGGATATCGCGGTCGCGGGTGTCGGTGGTGTCGGCAAGGTCAGCCTCGTGAGCTTCAAAGCCGACGCCGGCAAGGGCTTCGATCCACGGCGTCGGGTCGGCACCGTAGCTGGCTGTGACCGCGACACGGCGCTGCGAGAGGTTGACGCGAGCGGCGGCTATCCCGGGAAGCGCGTTCAGCGTGTCTTCAACGGTGCGAATGCAGGCCGCGCAGTGGATCGTGGGCAAATAAAGCTGATGCGTGGGCGCACCAGAGGTGCCCGCCTCTTTATAGTCCGCGGGGGAAACCGCGCAGGCTGGGCAAGCGGCTGTCACAGGCCGACCCAGATCACAATGCGTTGGCGAAAGAGCGTGCCATCGGCAGCCTCGGCCACGAGGCGCAGGTTCCAGTTGCCGCGTTCAAGTTCTCCGACGGGGGCCACGAAAGCGGTTCCGTCATGCAGGAAGACCGGTGTCTGGTCGTCGCCGACGTGAGTCGCACGACCAAGCGTGGCAGAAACGATTTTCGGCACGACGGGACCAAGCGCGTCATCCATTTTCAGCACAAGGTCGCTACCCTGTAGTTCAGCGCCAACAGTCCAGCCCAGCGCCAGTTGCGCATCGCGGTCTGCGTCGAATTTCTGGCTGGCGACATAGGAATTCTTGGTCTCTAGCCCTGGAAATGTGCCAACGGCCTGAAACGCCAGGGTCAGGTTGACGGCGATGATCACCGCAAAGCCCGAGGCGAATATCGCGAACACATGATAGCCCGTAAGTGGTTTTCCAAACATTAGGTTCCCTTCCCGTTGAACACGGTGTCTTCTCCGGCGCGGGCGTCTGTTTCGACGTCTTCAACCCAGAGGCTCAGATCAGTCCGATCCCGCGATGCGGCGGGGTCTTGCGGGCGTGCGGTCACATAGGTGCGCACGCTCAGTGTTTCGTTTGCAGGCACGATAACGTGGTTTGGCATGCCGCTGGATTCTTCGACGCCGATGCGCAGGATATCTTCGGAATTCAGCAACACGCGGAACTCGCGGTCTTCGCCTGTGAGGTTACGGATGCGCAGCGTATAGGTGTTGCGCACCGAGCCATCCGACAGGGTGACGAACTGCGGGTTTCGCACAGGCTCGACCGTCAGTGAGATGTCCGAGCGCACGAACAAGGCCCAGACAAGACCGATGCCCACAAGGCTCCAGATTGCGGTGTAGACCATCGTGCGCACACGGAAGACGTGCTGCCAGATGGGGCGCGGTGACTTGCCTTCGCGCTCGCGGCCTTCGTCGGACAAGGCGAGATAGTCGATAAGACCACGGTCCTTGCCGATCTTCTCCATGACTTCGTCGCAGGCGTCGATGCAAAGCGCGCAGGTGATGCATTCCATCTGCTGACCGTCGCGGATGTCGATGCCCATGGGGCAGACGTTGACGCAAGCCATGCAGTCGATGCAGTCGCCGATGCCGTCGGGATTGAGCGTCGGGGCGGGTGCTGGTTCGTTCAGGGGTTTGTTGGGATAAGGCGTCGCCTTATAACGCGCCGCCCCCGGCCCGGCCTGAGCCGTGATCGTTTCTGCGTTTTCCGCAGCAGCCGCAGCAGCTTTGGCGCGGCGCAGATTGTTTTTGCCGCGCGGCTCGCCGCGCCAGTCGCGATAGGCGACCGTCAATGTGTCGTCATCCATCATCGCGGCCTGAATGCGCGGCCAGGGGCACATGTAGATACAGACCTGCTCGCGCATGAAGCCGCCAAAGATGAAGGTCGTCGCGGTCAAAACTCCGATGGTGGAATAGGCAATGAAGGGCGCGTCAAAGGTGACAAGGTTCACGGCCAGCGTTGGCGCATCGGCGAAATAGAACACCCAGGCCCCGCCCGTCGCGATCGAGATCAGCAGCCACACGATCCATTTGGTCACCCGCAGGCGTATCTTGCGGGCGTCCCAGTCAGCTTTCCACAAGCGCACGCGCGCGTTGCGGTCGCCTTCGATCCAGCGTTCGACAAGGATGAAAAGGTCGGTCCAGACGGTTTGCGGGCAGGTATAGCCACACCAGACCCGGCCCAGCGCGGACGTGAAGAGAAACAGACCGAGGCCCGCCATGATCAGCAAGCCCGCGACGAAGTAGAACTCGTGCGGCCAGATCTCAATCCAGAAGAAATAAAACCGCCGTCCCGCCATGTCGATCAACACGGCCTGATCGGGAAGGTTTGGCCCCCGGTCCCAGCGCAAGAAAGGCGTGATGTAGTAAATACCCAGCGTAATCGCGAGGATCCACCACTTCAGCGTGCGGAATTTGCCGCTGACACGGCGTGGGAAAATGGGTTCCTGCGGGGCATAAAGCGGCTGGTCTTCGGACGCACTCATAGCAATAACTTTCCTGTTCGCATTCTCTACCTAAGATAGAGGTCTTGACCCCTCATTGACCTGTGTCAAAGTGCCTGATGAAAGTGCGCTCCGGCCCCGAAAATGATGCGAACAGGTCCGGGACCGGAGGCAGCCGGACCGCGCCGAAGCGCGGTCCGGTGTCTTCAAAGGCGCGATGCGTCTCTTACTCGCCGCCACCAAGCTGGTGGACATAGAGCGTCACCGCTTTGATTTCAGCCTCAGAGAGGCGCAGACCCCATGCGGGCATGACCCCAAAGCGCGAATAGGTGATCGTCTCGATGATCTTGTCGCGCGTGCCGCCATAGAGCCAGATCGCATCCGTCAGGTTCGGCGCACCGAGGTCTGGGTCTCCCATGCCTGCGTCGCCGTGACAGGATGAACATTCGCCTGCGAAGATTTCCATGCCGACCGCAGCTGCGGCTGCGTCATGATCTCCGCCCGAAAGCGACAGGACGTATTCCGCAGTCGAGGCGATCTCTTCTTCGGTGAAGACTTCGTCGTAGGCGGGCATTTCTGACCAGCGGGCGTCAAAGTCCTGCTCATTCCGGATGCCGTGGCGCACGGTATATTCGATGGCTTCAAGCGAGCCACCCCAGAGCCATGCGTCATCCAGAAGGTTCGGATACCCCGCCGCCTGAACACCTGCCGCGCCAGAACCGTGGCACTGCGAGCAGTTGGCACGGAACACCGCAGCACCGCCAGCAACACCATATTGGTGCGCGGGATCGGTGACCGCGAGGGTCGACAGATCAGCCGAGGCGAGACGTTCGGAGACTTCAGCGTTTTGCGCTTCAACCGCTGCAATGTCTTCGGCGACTTCACCGCGTGTCGAATAGCCCAAGGCCCCAGCGGTTGCCCCTTGAACCAAGGGCCAAGCCGGATAGGCGATCGTATAGAGAATGCCCCAGACGATGGTGATGTAGAAACACCAGAGCCACCAGCGCGGCAGAGGGTTGTTCAGTTCCTTGATACCGTCCCAGTCGTGGCCGGTTGTGTCGACGCCTGTGACTTCGTCGTGGTGTGGATTGTCATTGTCAGACATCAGAGCGCCTCCGGCATGTTTTGGGCGATTTTGGAACCGCGGGCCGCGCGCGGCCCGTCGGAGTCATCGGGAAGCGTTTCATTGCGAAACGGAATATCCGCGATGTCGTCGTGGACGCCTTTGCTGCCGGGGCGGAAGGCCCAGACAATGGCGCCGACGTAGAAGATCACCATCGCCAGCAGAACCCAGCTATCGGCAATTTCGCGCAAGAGAGAATACGTATCCATTGATCTGTTCCCCCCTTAGCGGCTTGCGTCTGGCGTGAAGGTCGAGAAGTCGACCAGCGTGCCAAGCATCTGCATGTAAGCGATCAGCGCATCCATCTCGGTCAGATCGTCCTGACCATCGAAGTTGGACACCACCGCGCCCGGATATCGCTCGACCAGAGCATCCCAGTCCCCGTCGGGGTTGGCCTGAACGCGGAAGTCCGCGCGGGCCTCGGCGATCATCTCGTCGGTGTAAGGCACTCCGACAAAACGATGCGTGCTGAGAAGGTCGTCGATGTGTTCGCCGTCAATCTTCGCGTTCAAGAGGAACGCATACTTCGGCATGACGCTTTCCGGCACGACCGATTGCGGATCTGTGAAGTGATCCACATGCCAGGCGTCCGAATAGCGG
>JABDQU010000328.1 GCA_013042105.1 Boseongicola sp. | reverse complement strand
GGTTTGGCTTGGGTATCTAAAGCCTCGCCTGGATGGCCGCTTTGTTGAAAGTTGCGGCAACACAACGATTGGAGTGCAGCACCCGCGGGCATTTTCTGCGCAAGCAAACGCTGCGCAATGAACAGAGCCTTTGTCCCGCAGAGTGGATGATCGCACTGGCAAAAACCAATGACCGCTCTTCGAAAGAAACTGGCGTTCAGGATCTCGCAAAACCTGACCCGCGGCTAGTTTTTCACTCCGTCTGTTCAAGAAACGCTTGTGCAGCCTCTCGGGTCTCAAAGATGTGCGGGGACGTGTTGGAAAGCGTGTTGCCAAGTTTCAGCCGCATAAATGCGGAGCCTGAATAACGTGTCACTGTCCGGTAGAAGCGGCCCTCCAAATCTGTCACCATTTCGGCGTAGTCGCTGGCAATGTCGTCGTCGAGCTGGAATCCATCGTAATTCACGACTACGTCGACTTTCTCGGATCGAGGTCCGCACACCTCCATCACCTGTTTTCGCACCTGTTCAATGTCTTCAAGCGAACGGATCCGCATTTTCTCGAAGTTGATAAACAGACGTCCCATTTCATCGTTCAGCGCAATTCGGTCTGGCAGATCGAGATGCAAAAGCTCGCGCTTGAGGTCCATTGGCTCGGCACGAAAGATACGTGCGTCCATTTCGTGGACTTCCTCAATTATTGGCCTGAAGTCCATCTGAGCGATTATGTCACGTTCGATATCCACTCCCGGCGCCACTTCAATCAATTGAAGGCCTTCGGTGTGCAAACGAAATACGCAACGCTCAGTGACGTAAAGCACGGGCTGTCCCAATCGCGCGGCGCGCCGACCCGAGAACGTCACCTGTTCGACGCACTCCAGAAACTTCCGAGACGCGCCCTCAGCCCGGATTTCCAGTTGCCCATCTCCAATCTCGACATCGATGCCCTTGGCCGTGAAGGTTCCTGCAAAGACGAGTGACTTTGCATTTTGACTAATGTTGATGAAACCACCGGCGCCAGCTAGCCGCGGGCCAAACCGTGAGACATTTACATTGCCAAACGCATCGGCTTGGGCGAGTCCAAGGCAAGCCATATCCAACCCGCCGCCGTCATAAAAATCAAATTGCGCATTCTGCGGAATAACGGCGTCAACATCGACTGCCGCCCCAAAATCCAACCCAGAGGCCGGTTGGCCACCAATGACGCCCGGCTCAGCAGTGAGGGTTAGATGATCCAGCAGGCTCTCTTCAGCAGCAACGGCGGCAACGCCCTCGGGCATACCGATGCCAAGATTGATCACTCCATTGACAGGGAGTTCGAAGGCAGATCTCCGCGCGATGGCTTTTCGCGCATCGAGAGGCACCTTTGGGATCTCACTGTCTGGCGTTCGGATGCGGTTGGTGAACGCGTGAGAAAAAGCTGTGCGATAAGTTTGCATGTGCAATTCAGGCGGCGCAACGACCACCGCATCAACGAGAATGCCAGGAATTTGAACCTCCCGCGGGGGTAGACTGCGTCCGCGGGCGAGACGTTCAACCTGAACGATGACAATCCCACCCGCGTTTTTCACGGCCATGGCTTGGGCGAGGTTATCTATAGTGAGCGCTTCACGTTCCATCGTGACATTGCCGGTCTCGTCTGCCGTCGTACCGCGCAAGAAAGCGACGGTAAGCTTTGGTGCAGGATAGAAAAGAAACTCCTCGGCGCCACGCGTCATTAGTTCAACCTGAGGCTCAACCGAGATGTCGTTGATCGCTCCCCCACCGTTGCGTGGATCAACAAACGTTTCCAGCCCAACTTTAGTGATCATCCCCGGCTTGCCGGCCGCAATATCGCGAAATAGCTGGCTGATACATCCCTGTGGGAGATTCCATCCCTCAATCTTCCCATCAACCGCTAAGGCTGCCACCTTGGGAATGAGGCCCCAATGGCCACCAACGACCCGCTTGAGCAGCCCCTCGTGCCCAAGATGGTTCAAGCCGCGCTTGTCGCCATCGCCTTGTCCTGCTGCGAACAACAAGGATAAATTCTTAGGATGCCCTGTTTCCAAGAACCGTTTTTCCACTGCCGCCAGTAGCGCGTCTGGGACGCCAATTCCGACGAAACCAGAGGTCGTTAGCACGTCCCCATCCTTGATCAATGCAGCCGCATCCCTGTCCGAAATAACTTTCTTGCGCATTAGTCCTTCCCCCTAGGACATGCTGTCCATCGCTGAGGGGCTTGTCCAGTGCACTGAAGGGCAAGACCAACAATCAAACGATCGACGGAACGGCTCAAATGTTGCGAAAACCGCTGAGAGGCTCGTCGCTGTTCACAGAGCGGAGGCAATGAAGGGCAGCAAACCTAAGCAAGGAAATGCGATCTTAGAGATTCAAGACAAATACGATCCGCCGGGCCGCAAGGGCTTGCTTGCGGCAGCCTCAAAAAAACTAGCTCATAGAGAACGGCTGGTTTGTCCCGCGATGCAGACATTGATGTCGCCTGCAGCTAATGACCGAGTTGCGGGACATTGCTGCCGTTCGCTGCGTGGCGGCACAAGAGGGCGAGAGATGACTGGCCTCTGGCTGGGCGGAACATCTGTCGCTCTATTGGAACCCTACAACG
>JABDQU010000327.1 GCA_013042105.1 Boseongicola sp. | reverse complement strand
CCAGCTCCCACGAGACCAGTTCCGCAGGCTCATCCACCTTCAGATCCGCACTGAATTCATGCGGTCCCGAGCGATTGCCCTCAATCCGGTTCATCGCCCATGTCCCGCTTAGAATCCGCGCAATTGGATAGCGAAATCCAAGCGGTCGCCTCCGCGCCGGGGCCACACCTTCCAACGTCACACCCCAGCGACTGACAAAATAGGCCTCGGGCGCACTCTTCGGAATGCGCAGCCGCTGTTTGTGCTTTTTCATTTGGACGTCGCCACCGGGTGGAACATCCGGCATGAACCGCGCCGCCACTCCTTCTTTTGCCCCCGGTGCAAAAACCACCCGCGAAAAGACAATCCCAAACGTCTTCAACAGCACGATCAGACTATAAACAGCCGCCAAAAGTGACAGATTTCGCCAGGTCCGGAAGCTCGCCTCAATCAACGCCTTTGCATTGGTCCGCGCTCGCACAGCCCATAGCTCCACATCGCTCAAAGCGGCCTCGGTCGCAGCACCGACCTCGCCCTCGGCTGCCGTCACGATACTGTTCAGGCTGCCTTCGAAGCCATCCAGAACGTCTTCACGCATTTCGAGCATTATTTCGTTCGCGCCGTCCACAAGCCCTTTCTCGACCTTGCAGATCACCTGCCAAAAGTAGCAGCGCTCCGGTCCATCAAGGAAAGGCAAACTCTCTTCGGGAAATCCGGTCTCCACGCTGTCAACCGCATCATCAGCTTGCGCGCGCGCAGCCCGGGTTCTTCTCTCAGCGTCCAGAACCGTCCGGACCATTGCAACATGCGTTGCTTCAATCTGTAGATGTGCCAACCTGATCTGAGCGGCTTCCAAAGTGTCCTCTGTCGGCAAAAGCTCCGCCCCATTGCGAAGAGGATCTGCAAACGTTTCTTTCAGATACTGCAGCCGCTTGCGCGTGACATCGGGGCCAAGCCGCCATGGCTGAAAATCCGGTTCCTCTTCAAGAACCTTCATCTCTTGCTTCAGATCTATCGCAGTTGCTTGCCTCACCTGAGCTGACCGCGCATTCGCTTGTTCAATCGCAATCGGGTTCCACCAAAGGTTCAGCACCGCCCACCAACCGATACCCGCGACCACGAAGATCACCGGCATCAAAAACCAAAGCCGGAAAGCCTTGCGGAAATGCGCCTTTCTGTCGGTTTTTGACAGGCGCCTGAGAAAATCTCGGTTGTCCGCCCAGATCAGCCAGAACATGCGCAACAAAACGGCGGTTGCGACCAAGAGCAACAAATTCACAAAGCTTGGGACATATCCAACAAAAAACAGGCCCAATACCGAAAAGGGCTCTCCAAAGTAACCGGTCACCCGGACCACCAGAACATCCGCCAGCAGCATCCCGATGAACCCGATAAAGGCCACAGAGGTGATATGACCATAGCGCAGAAACAGGTAGCTGACCCAGACCGCCAAACCGGCATAGATCACGTGCACCGATGTTGAGATTTCCGGCGAGACCTCGGTCGCATTAAAAACGTAGATCAAACACGACCAGATTAAAAAGACCGGCACGCCCCACAAATGACGCTTGCCAATCGCATACATCAACCCGGCCGACAAAAAGCCAGCCAGTGTCAGAACACCAAAGGCGCGATGCAGAAAACTTCGCTGCTGAGCCAGTTCACCCGCCGTCTCGCTGATGACCTGATCGAACCCAAGCGAGGCAACCGCAATCGGGTCCAGCACAAAAGCATAAGTTGCAAGCCAGGGCACCCAGCCAAGGAAAAGGCAAAACCAGAATAATTGCTCAAGAATGGCGTGCTTTGAGGGGATATGAGTCTGCATGCGAGCCTATCGTCCGTTGTGCATACGCCACGTGCCGCAATTCCCCAAAAAAGGCACACGCGCCCCATGTTTATGGGCGCGTGCTGTTTTTCGCGCAAGTCCTTCGAATAAAGCGTGAATTAGCTGTGAATTGCGCCGTCACCACAGGCCAAGGCCGCCTCGCGGACCGCCTCGGAATAGGTCGGATGCGCATGGCAGGTCCGCGCGAGATCCTCGGCAGCTGCCCCGAACTCCATCGCGACGCAAATCTCGTGGATAAGATCACCTGCCATCGGCCCGATGATATGCGCGCCCAGAATACGATCCGTATCCTTGTCCGCCAGGATTTTCACAAAGCCATCGGCGGCGAAATTCGCCTTCGCGCGCCCATTACCCATGAAAGAGAACTTGCCGACTTTGTAGGCCTGACCCGCCTCTTTCAGCTGCTCTTCGGTCTTTCCGACATTGGCGACCTCCGGATGCGTATAGATGACGCCCGGAATAACATCGTAATTCACATGGCCCGCCTGACCGGCAATCGTCTCGGCCACGCCCATGCCCTCATCTTCAGCCTTATGCGCCAGCATCGGCCCGTCGATCGCGTCGCCAATGGCATAGATGCCCTTCACGTTTGTCGCCCAATGCGCGTCCGTCTTGACCTGTCCGCGCTCGGACATCTCAACCCCAAGCTCGGCCAGACCAAGCCCGTCCGTGTAGGGCTTGCGCCCCGTGGCCACCAGAACCGTATCGGCGTCAATCGTCGCCTCGCTGTCATCCTTCTTCAGCTTGTAAGTCACCTTGGCCTTGGTCTTGGTCGCAGAAACGCCCTGTACCGCAGCCCCCATGATGAACTTCAGGCCCTGCTTTTTCAGTATGCGCTGGAAGGTTTTCTGAATTTCCGCATCCATCCCCGGCGTGATGACATTGAGATACTCAATCACCGTCACGTCCGCGCCAAGCCGGCTGTAGACCGATCCCAACTCAAGCCCGATCACGCCCGCGCCGATCACGACCATTGTCTTGGGGATCTTGCCAAGCTCCAAAGCGCCGGTTGAAGACACAACGACCTTCTCGTCCACTTCGACGCCCGGCAATGTGGCAACGTCTGAGCCTGTGGCGATCACGATGTGCTTGGCTTCATGCACCTCATCTCCGACTTTGACCTTGCCTGCCTCCGGGATCGAGCCCCAGCCTTTCAGCCAGTCAACCTTGTTCTTCTTGAACAGGAACTCGATGCCCTTCGTGTTGGCATCAATCGTGTCCTGCTTATAGGCCAGCATCGCTTTCCAATCGACCTTGGGCTTGGAAACCCCGAGGCCCATCTTCGAAAAATTGTGCTCGGCCTCGTGCAGCATTTCAGTGGCGTGCAGCATCGCCTTTGACGGGATGCACCCAACGTTGAGGCAGGTCCCCCCAAGCGTGTCGCGCCCCTCAACGCAGGCCGTTTTCAACCCCAGCTGAGCGCATCGAATAGCGCAGACATATCCGCCAGGACCGCTGCCGATGATGATGACGTCATAATTTGCCATTGGGATTTCCTTTTTATTTTAAAGCGGCTGGGGGCGTTGCCCCCTTGCCCCCCAGGATATTGTCAAACAGGTGAATGATCATACGCGCGAACACCTGAGCGGAGCGACAAGCAGTGTGTCGGTGAAACGCGCGCCTTGAGTTTTCGTCGCTTCGATCAGCACGTCGTCGGGCGCATCGACCCAGGCGCAGCCCGGCTCAAGCGCGATGGTGCGACGCGCAATCGCTTTTCGGTCTGCCAAGGTGCGGGGCTCGTTTGGATCGAAGATGAACAGATGCATGCGTGCCCCTTCGTCGCCGTAAGCGACGTTTGAGGGCACGTGGCGTGCGGTGCTCGTGATATCGGCAAGTGGTTCCGCGCAGCCTGCAAGCGCTGTTAAGGCGATGGCGCCGCTTATGCATGTTGTCGGCCTCACCAGCCTTGTGCCCATGCGCTTGGCAGCGTGACGAGTATGATCAGCGCGGCGACTGTGATGACGATAAAGGCCAGCGGCACGTCAAACAGCAGATATCCATGGACGCCATAAAAGCCGAGCATCGCGATGACGACGGACATCGCCGACTTGCGGGATTGCTTTTGCCATGCAGTCCAGACCGCGTAGCCGAGGAGAAGCGTTATCGGCCATTCCAGAAGCCCGATCCACAGGGGCAGGTCGAACACATCAAACGTCGACCGCGCGAACATCGTCGCGTAGATGCCCAGCAGCGCGATCATGATCGCCGCGCTGCCAAATCGTGTTCCGGGCCATGCCATCGTCCTACAGGTCCATAAGCAACCGGCGCGGATCCTCAAGCGCTTCTTTGACGCGCACAAGGAAGGTCACGGCACCTTTGCCGTCCACAATCCGGTGGTCATAGGACAGGGCCAGATACATCATCGGACGGATCACGATCTCGCCATTAACGACCATGGGCCGCTCCTGAATTTTGTGCATCCCGAGGATACCCGACTGTGGCGGATTCAAAATTGGCGACGACATCAGCGAGCCGTAGACGCCCCCGTTTGAGATCGTAAACGTGCCGCCCTGCATTTCAGCCATCGACAGTTTTCCATCACGACCACGCGCGCCCAATTCGTTGATCTTCTTCTCAATCTCGGCAAACGACATTTGATCGGCATTGCGTACCACAGGCACGACCAAACCGTTCGGCGTGCCCACCGCAATGCCCATGTGGACGAAGTTTTTATAGACCACATCCGTGCCATCGATCTCGGCATTCACTTCCGGGACTTCCTTCAACGCATGCGCACAGGCCTTGGTGAAGAACGACATAAACCCAAGCTTCACACCGTGCTTCTTCTCAAAGAGCTCTTTATATTCCTTGCGCAAGGCCATCGTCGCCGACATGTCGACCTCGTTATAGGTCGTCAGCATCGCAGCCGTGTTCTGCGCGTCCTTCAGGCGTCTTGCGATGGTCTGGCGCAGACGCGTCATCTTCACGCGCTCTTCGCGCCCGGCATCTTCCGCCGCAACAGGTCCACGCGGAGCCGGAGGGGCAGGGGCCGCCGCAGCAGGCGTCGGGCTTGCAAGAGCCTTTTGAACGTCCTCTTTCATCACGCGCCCGTCACGACCGGTGCCAGTGACCTGATCAGATGACAAACCTTTTTCGGCCATCATCTTCTTGGCAGAGGGTGCGTCTTCCACATCCTTGCCACCTTGCGCCGCAGGTGCCGCTTCCGCCGGAGCGTCAGCGGTCGGGGCAGGGGCGGCAGCACCTTCACCAGCGGACATCACTGCCAGCTTGCCGCCAGCTTCAACTGTGGCACCTTCAGCGGCCAAGATCTCGCCTAGCACGCCGGACGCAGGGGCGGGAACCTCGACCGACACTTTGTCAGTCTCCAACTCGCAGAGCATCTCGTCCTGCGTGACGCTGTCTCCGGTCTTCTTGAACCAACTCGACACGGTTGCTTCCGTAACGCTTTCGCCCAATGTCGGCACCATGACATCAACCGTCTGGTCGCCACCCGAAGCAGCCGCTTTTGGCGCTTCGGCCTTTTTCGGAGCAGGTGCCGCAGCCGCGCCGTCGCCCTCGGCCAATGTCGCCAACAAGGCATCTACACCAACCGTTTCGCCTTCGGCGGCGATGATCTCGCCCAAGGTGCCCGCCGCAGGGGAAGGCACTTCGACCGTCACTTTGTCGGTCTCCAGTTCGCACAGCATCTCGTCCACAGCGACCGCATCCCCCGGCTTTTTGAACCATGTTGCGACAGTCGCTTCCGTGACGCTTTCCCCAAGCGTCGGCACTCGAATTTCAGTTGCCATGTCGGATTACCCTTCCAGTGTCAGCGCGTCGTTCACGAGCGCCTGTTGTTGTGCTTTGTGCGCCGAAGCAAGACCCGTGGCAGGCGATGCCGCCGCCGCGCGTCCCACGTACTTCGGACGTGTGTTCTTGGCTTTGATGCGTGTCAGAACCCATTCGATATTCGGTTCCATGAACGTCCATGCGCCCTGGTTCTTCGGCTCTTCCTGACACCAGACATAGTCGGCATTCGGGAAGCGCTTCAGTTCGTTGACAAAGGATTGCGCAGGGAATGGATAGAACTGCTCGACCCGCATCAGATAGACGTCGTCGATGCCGCGCGCATCGCGTTCTTCCAGCAAGTCAAAATAGACCTTGCCCGAACACATCACGACCCGCTTAATCTTTTCATCTGCCGCCAATTCGGTGTCGGAATTGCCAAGCTGCGCATCATCCCAAAGCACCCTGTGGAAGCTCGATCCGGTGATGAACTCGGACGTCTTCGAGACTGCCATCTTGTGACGCAACAGCGATTTCGGCGTCATGATCACCAACGGCTTGCGATAGCTGCGATGCAACTGACGACGCAGAAGGTGGAAATAGTTCGCCGGAGTCGTGCAGTTTGCCACGATCCAGTTGTCCTCTGCACACATCTGCAGGAACCGTTCCAGACGGGCAGACGAATGTTCGGGGCCTTGACCCTCAAAACCATGCGGGAGCAGCATTACCAGACCGGACATCCGAAGCCACTTGCGTTCCCCTGATGAGATGAACTGGTCGAACATGATCTGCGCACCGTTGGCAAAGTCACCAAACTGCGCTTCCCAAAGAACCAGCGCATTTGGCTCAGCCAGCGAATAGCCATACTCAAAGCCCAGAACCGCATATTCGGACAGCATCGAGTCAATCACCTCGTAATGTGCCTGCCCTTCGCGGATGCTGTTCAGCGGATAATACCGTTCTTCCGTTTCCTGATTGATGATGCCTGAATGGCGCTGCGAGAACGTCCCCCGCGTCGAGTCCTGACCGGCAAGTCGCACCGGATAGCCCTCGGTTAATAGCGAACCAAACGCCAGGGCCTCGGCCGTGGCCCAGTCAAACCCCTCGCCACTGTCGAACATCTTGGCTTTGTTCTCGAACAGACGCTCGACCGTGCGGTGAACGGGCAAACCTTCCGGCACAGTCGTCAAAGCCTTGCCGATTTGCTCAAACGTCGCCTTTTTGATCGCCGTCTTGCCGCGCTGATACTTCTCGCCCTCTTTATCGAGATGCGACCAGCGCCCATCCAGCCAGTCGGCCTTGTTCGGCTTATAGGCCTTACCGGCTTCGAATTCGTCGTTCAGATAGGCCTGAAAACTGGCCTTCATGTCCTCAATCTCGCCTTCAGGGATCAACCCGTCGCGCACCAAACGCTCGGTATAAAGGCTCAGCGTCGTTTTTTGCATCTTGATCTTCTGATACATGATCGGGTTGGTGAACATGGGCTCATCGCCCTCGTTGTGACCAAACCGGCGATAGCAGAAGATATCCAGAACCACGTCCTTGCCGAACTTCTGACGGAACTCGGTCGCAACCTTGGCAGCATGCACAACGGCCTCGGGGTCATCGCCATTCACATGGAAAATCGGCGCTTCAACCATCAAGGCAATATCCGTCGGATAAGGAGAAGACCGCGAGTTGTGCGGCGCGGTCGTGAAACCGATCTGGTTATTCACAATGATATGGATCGTGCCACCCGTCTTGTGTCCTTTCAGACCCGACAGGCCAAAGCACTCAGCCACAACACCCTGACCTGCAAAAGCCGCATCCCCATGCAGCAACAAAGGCAACACGGTCGTGCGGGTTTCGTCTTTGTGCTGGTCCTGCTTGGCGCGCGCCTTGCCGATCACAACCGGGTTCACGGCTTCAAGGTGCGACGGGTTCGCCGTCAGACTAAGGTGTACCGAGTTGCCATCAAACTCGCGATCCGACGACGCCCCAAGGTGATACTTCACATCCCCCGACCCATCGACATCCTCAGGCTTGAACGAGCCACCCTGAAATTCGTTGAAGATCGCCTTGTAAGGCTTGGCCATCACATTCGCGAGCACACTCAATCGCCCACGGTGCGGCATCCCGATGATGATGTCCTTCACCCCAAGCGCGCCACCGCGTTTGATGATCTGCTCCATCGCCGGCACAAGGCTTTCGCCCCCATCCAGACCAAATCGCTTGGTGCCCATGTATTTCACATGCAGGAACTTCTCGAACCCTTCGGCCTCGACCAGCTTTGACAGGATCGCTTTACGACCTTCACGGGTAAAGGCAATCTCCTTGCCATACCCCTCAATCCGTTCCTTCAGCCATCCGGCTTCTTCTGGGTTCGAAATATGCATGTATTGCAGCGCAAAAGTGCCACAATACGTGCGCTTCACGATTGCAATGATCTCGCGCATCGACGCCATCTGAAGGCCCAGCACGCTATCAATGAAAATCGGACGATCCATGTCGGCATCCGAAAATCCATAGGACTTCGGATCAAGCTCGGGATGCGGCGTCTGATCGCGCATCCCCAATGGATCAAGATCGGCCACCAGATGTCCGCGAATACGATAGGCCCGGATGATCATCAAAGCGCGGATCGAATCCAGTACCGCCCGCTTGATCTGATCCTCACTGACCGTGACGCCTTTCTCAGCCGCCTTCGCCCCGATCTTGGCCGCCGCCGTCGCCGCCGCCTTTGGCCCCAAATCGCCCCACTGCCCATCCAGAGCCGCAGTCAACTCATCGCTCGGCTGCGGCGGCCAATCGGCGCGCGCCCAAGACGGCCCCGCGGCCTCGGCCTGAGCATCCACACCCGCGTCTCCAAGCTCCTTGAAGAAAGCGCCCCATGCCTCATCAACCGCATTCGGGTCTTCGGCATACCGGGCATAAAGCTGCTCGATATACTCGGCATTGTGGCCTTGCAGGAAGGATGAGGCCTTGAAG
>JABDQU010000321.1 GCA_013042105.1 Boseongicola sp. | reverse complement strand
GTTCAGCTGTGTTACACGGTCCCGAAGTCAGCGGAGCCGTGCCGCGTATACAGCGCCTCCAATCCGCAGAAGCCAGTAAACTCATTACCAAACCGGACGATCTTGGGGATGCGGTATTCCAGCTCATGTCACCCGATCAGGCCGCCCTGCTTGCTCACTCTGCATGGGCGACGACGTCAGAAGGCGCGCCTGCAGTCGAAGCGCTTGTCTCCATGATTAATCGCGCGCTCGATGGCGAGGATCCGGACTGATGCGCGCGCCATCCTTCTGGCAAAACGCGCCTGATGCACCCGGTTGGCAAGCAAAGGTCCTGTCACCACTCGGAGCAATCTACGCGGCCGCAACCGCCCGGCGGATCCGTCAAGCACCTGACTACACGCCTCGATGTCCGGTCATCTGTATTGGCAACATCAACGCTGGCGGGACCGGAAAAACACCCACGGTCATCGCCCTGATCGAACGGCTCCGTCCAATGAATGTCCACGTCGTCTCTCGCGGGCATGGCGGACGAGAAACAGGACCAATCCGCGTAAACGAGCGCACACACAAGGCAACCGACGTCGGAGACGAACCTCTGCTGATCGCTGCCTTCGCGCCCACATGGATCGCAAAGGATCGTGCCGAAGGCGTCCAGGCAGCCGAAGAAGACGGGGCCGAGATCATCCTTCTTGACGACGGTTTTCAAAACCCGTCGGTCGCGAAATCCCTGAGCATCGTCGTGGTCGACGCAGCTCTCGGCTTCGGGAATGGCCGTGTCCTTCCAGCAGGTCCACTGCGCGAACCCGTCGAACAGGGGCTGAAACGTGCAGACATCCTGCTCAGCATCGGTGATGAAAAATCGCAGGCAAAGTTCGCCAAAGGCTGGGGCAATCAGATCGCGGTTCCACACGTCACTGCACGGCTGCAGACACTGGAAACCGGGATCAATTGGAAGGGCCAGCGCGTCATGGCATTCGCCGGTATCGGCTATCCCGAAAAGTTCTTCGCGACCCTCCGAGGCCTTGGCGCCGAGCTTTTGCGCGCGGAAGCTCTGACAGATCATCAACCTCTGACAGAACCGCTTATGAAACGGCTAGAAATCGAAGCACTGGCTCTTTCGGCACAATTGGTAACGACCGAGAAAGACGCCGTGCGTCTTCCCCAGAGTTTCCGCCAAAAGGTGCTGACCCTGCCCGTCCGCCTGAAGTTTGACGACGACACCCACCTTGCCGCGGCCCTCAGCCGCCTGTCCTAGCGCCCAGATCTTAGACTTGCTTTGCGCCTCGGCGCGGCGCTCTTACTCGCCAAGCGCTGCGTTGATCAGGTCAGACATCTCGTTGTACGGCAAGTTGGAATGGCGGGTCCCATCAATGATGAACGTTGGCGTGGACGTCACGCCATCCTCATCGGCCTGCTGCAGATAGCGCGCATAGAGCTTCTGCGCAGCATCGGCATCTGTAAAGCACTGATCCAGCTGGGCATCTGTCAAACCCGCCGTTTTACCAAAGCGCCGCAGACTGTCGACAATTGCCGCCGGTTCTTCCTGACGTGCCCAGGCACGTTGGTTTTCGTAGATCATGTCGGCAATACCAAAGTAGCGATTCTCCGCCCCTTCACCGCAACGCGCGACGATTGCCGCCCAAAGGCCCTGACGGTCAAAAAACACCTCGCGATAGACGAACCTGATTTTGCCGGTGTCGATGAAATCCTTTTTCAGGTCCTTGAAGGCCCCCGCGTGAAACGTTGCGCAATGCGGACACGTGAACGAAGCATACTCAATGACCGTCACATCGGCGTCCGGATTGCCAAGGACCATGTCCGGGATATCGGAAGTGTCGACGTCGGCGGCATCCTGCGCCGCGACCGACTGAGCGGATAGAAAAAGTGCCGCAAGCAACGCAAGCGTCGTGGCCGTGAAAGCCGAAGTGAAACGGTTCATAACATGAATACCTTTATTTCTGTTCTGACTGAGATAAGACGTTTGCCCCAAGACGTTCAAGGGCATCGCGCAACGAAGTATCGCCCACGATTTCAGCTGTTTGCGCTGCCTTTTGCCGCGCATCATCGGACACTTTTGGCTTCCGGGGCGCACCATTGAACGGAGTCTGCTCTTCGGCAAACCCGCGAGGAGCCGTTTGTGTAAGGCGGATTTTCTGGATCGCGGCATATCCATAGCACGTATTTACCCGCTCCCGAATGGCTTCCTTTTGCATCTCCACCATTGGGGCCTCAGCGCCTTTGACAAGCAATGTCAAAGTGGCTCCAAAGCTCTTTCCGTAAGTGATATCGACTGGCCGCGCCATACCACAGAGATCGGCACCGATAATGTCGTCCCAATGCGTTAAAAGCCGCGAAACCGCGAAGCCACGCGTCTCGCTGGCCGTACGAACACGACCTGCAACAAGACTGGATGCGCGCTCAAAACCGCGCTTACGGCGAAAGTTTTTCATGCCTTGCCTTCCGTGGCGTTGCACGCATCTTAAGGCAGCAGGCGTGCGCTGTGCCACTCTAAAGCCGATAACGGGGACATAAACATTGTGTGAAATTCCGCAAAGCGGCGATCTGCTTGAATGGTATGACAAAAATGCGCGGATCATGCCGTGGCGGACGGGTCCTGCGGATCGAAAAGCGGGCCACCTTCCTGATCCCTACCGCGTCTGGCTGTCCGAAATCATGCTTCAGCAAACAACCGTTGCCGCGGTGCGCGCCTACTTCTTGCGATTCACCGAGCTTTGGCCGACGGTCGTTGATCTGGCCAACGCTGACGACGCGGCTGTTATGGGCGAATGGGCAGGCCTGGGGTACTATGCCCGTGCGCGCAACCTGTTGAAATGCGCGCGCACCATAACCCATGAGCACCAAGGGGTATTCCCAACAACTCACGCAGAACTCCTCAAACTGTCAGGGATCGGTCCCTATACAGCCTCGGCCATTGCATCGATCGCCTTTGATCGACCCGAAACCGTCGTTGACGGCAACGTCGAGCGCGTCATGAGCCGCCTTTTTGCAGTCGAGACGCCGCTGCCTGCCGCCAAGCCCGAACTGACCAATCTCGCCGCTGACCTTACACCACCCGAACGGCCCGGAGATTACGCGCAAGCGGTCATGGACCTCGGCGCGACGATCTGCACACCCCGCAATCCTGCCTGCGGTATCTGTCCCTGGATAAATGCCTGTCAGGCTCGGGCTGGCGGAATTGCAGCCAGCCTTCCGCGCAAAACGCCGAAAAAGGCCAAGCCAACCCGCGTTGGCATCTCCTATCTGGGTCGGCGCGAAGACGGTGCATGGCTATTGGAAACGCGACCATCCAAAGGACTTCTTGGCGGCATGCTTGGGTGGCCCGGCACAGAGTGGAGCGTTGAACCACAACCCGAAACACCCCCTTGCCCAGCTGACTGGCAAGACCCCGGCGGCGAAGTGCGCCACACTTTTACGCACTTTCACCTGATCCTCGAATTGCGAGCCGCGATCCTGCCAATCGAAGCTTCACCAGATCGCGGGCACTTCGTGATGCCTGCAGACTTTCGGCCTTCCGACCTGCCAACGGTGATGCGCAAAGCCTTTGATCTGGCCGCCAGCGCGGTGTCTATGGATTGAGCCCGGCAGCTTTGGGCATATACTGAGCCAGAGCAGATTTCGAACGGACCAATGACCCAATCATACGCACCCGACTTCGTTCCCTCGGCACTGCCCTTCTGGGTGTCGCTGACGCTGGTTCCCATCGCGTGGACCGGTGCGGTTTTTGGCGGTTTGACGCTTGCGCTTTTACCGCTTTACGCATGGGTTGCGTTCTCATTGCTGGATCAACTGCTTGGACTTGATCCGCGAAATCCTGATGTCGCCACTTCGACAAAGGCGCTGTTCTGGCACCGCCTCATCACACTGGTCTGGCCATTTGTTCAGTTCGCCACAACCTTCTCGCTTCTCGCCTATGTGACAGTTACAGATCACCTTTCATCGCTAGAAAAAGTCTGCCTGTTTTTCGGCGTCGGCCTGATGAATGGCACGATTGGATTGGTCTATGCGCACGAACTGATACATAGATCGTCCCGGTTCGAACGGTTTCTGGGAGATCTCTTGTTGGGAATGGTGCTTTATGGCCATTACCGCTCTGAGCATTTGCTGGTGCATCACCAGCATGTCGGAACCCCACACGACCCGGTCACGGCCCGCTTTCGCGAGCATTTCTGGCGGTTCTACCCACGGGTTCTGTATCAGGGCTTTGTGACTTCGTTCCTCGCTGAAAAGGCTCTACTGGCGCGCAAGGGACGACCGATCTGGCACGTCTCCAACCCATTCTGGCGGTATGTGGGATTGGCTGTTTTTTGCCTTGGAATGGCATTCGCAATCGGCGGAATTTCGGGGCTGGCATTGTTCATGACGTCGGCAGGCTTTGCCATCTTCCAGCTCGAACTTGTGAACTACATCGAACACTATGGATTAACCCGGCGATATCTGGGACAGGGGCAATACGAACCGCAAAAACCCCACCACAGCTGGAATTCAACGCATGCATCGAGCTCAGCGCTGATGATCAATGTGACCCGGCACTCCGACCACCACGCAAACCCTTCGCGTCCCTACCCTTTGCTGCAGACGCCCGACGAGACCGTCGCACCGCACTTGCCCTATGGCTATGCGATCATGACGACGATGGCCCTCATCCCCCCGTTGTGGATGCGGCGCATGAACCCCCGCGTGAAGGCATGGCGGCGACGGTTCTACCCCGATATCACGGACTGGAGCGACTACGACCAAAGGCGGGCCCCTTCGCCCTGATAGTTGCGCCGTGCATTGCACGTCGCCCGGGTGGGGGCTCTGCCCCCCTCACTGCGTTCGTCCCCCGCGGTATTTAAGAAAGGGTGAAATGCCTAACCGTCTTTTCGGATTGTCTCGTTCTTGGGATCGTAGGGGCTGTCTTCGGTGACAACTGCGGGCCAAAGCTTATCTTGCATCTTCACTTGCAGGTGTGTGCCCGGCGTCGAATGACCCGGCGAGACGTATCCCATGCCGATCGACTTGCCAAACGCGACGGAGTATCCACCCGAAGTCAAACGTCCGACGCGTTTGT
>JABDQU010000319.1 GCA_013042105.1 Boseongicola sp. | reverse complement strand
CGACTGCACTTTCTTGCCGTCATGCCCCGCAAGCGGGCTGTCATTGATGCCAAATGTGACGGAAATCGTCGGTGGATCAATGGGTTGCGCGGGCAAGGGGGTGTCCACCGCCAACGCGGCAATTGTGTCAGCAACAGTCGCCTTTGACATACCCGCAATCGAAACAATATCGCCAGCCGAGGCTTCTTCGATGGGTTGTTGCGCCAGCCCGCGGAAAGCGAGGATTTTCGAAACCCGGAATTGCTCGATCTTTTCGCCAAGACGGCTGATGGCCTGAACCGTGGCGCCAGTCTTGAGCTTTCCGGTCTCGATGCGGCCCGTCAAAAGGCGCCCCAGATAGGGATCAGCGCTCAATGTGGTTGCCAACATGCTGAAATCGCTGTCGGTCGCGGCCTGCTGGCGCGGATGCGGCACGTGGTTCACGACCAAATCGAACAACGCGGACAGATCCGCGCGCGGTCCGTCCATGGACGCATCGGCCCAGCCAGAGCGACCCGAAGCATAAAGATGCGGGAAATCCAACTGATCTTCATTCGCGTCCAGTGCGGCAAACAGATCAAAGACTTCGTCCAACGCGCGATCCGGTTCAGCGTCGGGTTTGTCGACCTTGTTCAGCACAACAATCGGACGCAGGCCCAGCGCAAGCGCCTTTGAGGTCACAAATTTCGTCTGAGGCATTGGGCCTTCGGCGGCATCGACCAGCAAGACCACTCCGTCCACCATCGACAGGATACGCTCGACCTCGCCACCGAAATCGGCGTGTCCGGGCGTGTCGACGATATTGATGCGCGTGCCCTTCCATTCGACCGACGTTGCCTTGGCCAGAATGGTGATCCCGCGCTCGCGTTCCAGATCGTTGCTGTCCATCGCGCGCTCGGCGACATCCTGACCTTTTCGGAAGGCCCCGGATTGCTTCAGGAGTTCGTCCACAAGCGTGGTCTTGCCGTGGTCAACGTGCGCGATGATTGCGATATTTCTAAGGTCCATGGTCTCTCTCGGAAGTGACTTCGGGCGGCCTTATCGCGGCATTGCAGCAAAGGCCAGCGTCAATCGTGGTTACCGGGCGATATAGCGGTCGCCGCGGTGATTGACAGCGACAATCAGGTTCACGACCACAGCCCCCAAAAGCGACCAGATGACCAAATCCCATGCCAGAACACCGAAAGCCGCGACAAACAGCAGCCCGTCAAAGGCAAGCTGCGTCCAGCCCGCCTGAATTTTAAACCGTTCCTGCAGGAAAAGCGCCAGAACGCCCACGCCGCCCAGAGAAGCGCCATGACGAAAAAGTGCGATCAACCCCATGCCAATCAGAGCCCCCGCAAGAGCGGCGCCCACTGGAGCAGACAGTTGCGCAATGACCACCGCACCGGGCAAAAGCTCGGTCATGCCGGAAAGCATGGCGACGGCGATCACGCTCTTTACGGTAAAGCGTGGCCCCATCCGAACCCAGGCCAAAACCCAGAAGGGAAGGTTTACAACGAAAAACACCAGCCCAAGGCTGTAGCCTGAGATATAGGACAACAAGACCGCAAGGCCTGCCGTCTGACCTGTAATCAAGCCCAGATGCGTGATGAACTGCAGGCCCAGCGCACAAAGAGCCGTGCCCAGCAGAAAGGCCTGCGTATCTTCAAAGAGACTGTGGTTGATCTTTGGTTTATGCGGCTCGCCCATGGTTCGCGTCATGCAACCGAAAAGTTGCGCTGTCCAGCCCCCGGGTCAGGCTGCGTGCGCGCTTAGGTGTTCGACGACATCGGCAAGCGTTCGGAGCGCATCCATCAGGCGACTGTCATCAACCGTAAGCGCGACACGCAGGTGGCCCGCGGCGGCCTGTCCGAAACTTTCGCCCGGCATGACGGCGACATGGTGTTCGGCCAGCAGCTTCTCCGCAAATGCCTCGCCGCTCAGACCTGTTTTGCGCACATCAATCATCAAATACATCGACGCCGCCGAGGCCACGACGGGGACACCGCGATCGCTCAGATAGGCGCAAGCGGCAGCGTGTCGGCGGCAAAACGGAGCCGCAATGCGTGCTTCAAAGGCGGCTCCCTGCTCCAAAGCGAACAGGCCTGCATCCTGAATAAAGCCTGGTACGCCGTATGTCGTATGCGTCGAGAGGTTCTCGACATGTGCCATCGCCTCGGCCGGGCCAATAAGCCAGCCAAGGCGGCTGCCTGTCATCGCATGGCTCTTGGACAGCGAGCCGGCCACAAGGCAGCGTTCGGCCATCCCCGGCAGTTGGCGCGGCGATACATGCGCGCCCTTCCAGACTTGTGTGTCGTAGACCTCGTCCGAAATAATCCAGAGGTCGTGCTCTTGTGCAACGGCGGCAATGCCGTCCATTGTTTCGCGCGAATAGACAACGCCGGTCGGGTTGTTGGGGGAATTGATCAGCAAGGACCGCGCGCCTTCAGCCGCAGCGTCAAGGTCACGCGCGTCGGGTTGAAACCCGGCTTCGGCATGGGCGTTTACCGCGCGTGCTACCGCGCCAACGCCGCGAATGGTGCCGGGGTAGGTGGCGTAATAGGGGTCAATGAACAGGGCCGTGTCACCCGGATCGCTGGCGGCCACATGCGCGGCATACAGAGCTGATTGAGCGCCGGGCGTGCCCACAATGTTCTCGCGCGTGGTCGCAACGCCCGTACGCGCGGTCACTCGGGCGGCAATTGCGTCGCGCAATGCATCGGTGCCGGGCAGAGCTGCATAGCCTGTGTGGCCCGCGCGCGCAGCCCGATCCATTTCGTCGAGGATTTCCGGCTCTGTGCGGCGATCATGCTCGCCGATTGTCAACTCAACAACATCCACGCCATCGCCAATCATCTTGCGCGATGTGCGCAAGATATCCCACCCGTCGGAGCCACCGCCGGTCAGGCCTGCTATACGTTTCGAAACTCTCATGCCCGGCAAAGGGCCTAGATCGCCCAAAAAAGTCAAACAAAAGTCTGTCATCACGCGCTTCAATTCCCGTGATGCCTTCAGCTTCACCCTTTCAAAAATACCGCGGGGTGAGGCTCGTCAGAGCCGAGGGGCAGAGCCCCTAAAGCCAAGCCAGAATGAAAAACCTTTGCAAAGCCAAACCTTGCGCCCTAAAAGACCTGTATGAACCGGATTTGCACCATTATCGACTGCATTATTAACGCCTGACATTCGTCGCGCGGCCCGGTCCTCTTTTCTCTTCATCTTGACCTTGTTAAAGCCCGCGCGGGATCGCCCCACGCCCCGAAGGACTTTTGCCCATGACCAAGATCACGCTCTACAACACGGCCAACCGCCAAAAAGAGCCGTTCCAGCCGATCGATCCGGACAATGTGCGGATGTATGTCTGTGGGCCAACGGTCTATGACCGCGCGCATCTGGGCAATGCGCGCCCCGTTGTGGTGTTCGACGTCCTGTTCCGGCTTTTGCGCCATGTTTACGGAACGGACCACGTCACCTATGTGCGCAATTTCACCGACGTGGACGACAAGATTAACGCCCGCGCCGCTGAGACGGGTCGTTCGATCCGCGAGATTACCGATGAGACCAGCCAGTGGTATCTCGACGATATGGCCGCTCTGGGCACTCTTGAACCAACGCATATGCCGCGTGCGACAGAATGGATCGCGCCGATGGTGGCGATGATCGAAGGACTTATCGCGCGAGGTCATGCTTATGAGGCTGAGGGGCATGTGTTGTTCCGCGTGCGCTCATACAAGGAGTATGGCGCGCTGTCTGGCCGGTCGGTGGATGACATGATCGCGGGCGCGCGGGTTGAAGTTGCGCCCTACAAAGAGGACCCGATGGATTTTGTTCTGTGGAAGCCATCCGACGCCGAAACGCCCGGTTGGGACAGCCCATGGGGCAGGGGGCGGCCGGGCTGGCATATTGAATGTTCCGCCATGTCGTTTGAGCTGTTGGGTGAGGCGTTCGACATTCACGGCGGCGGAAACGACCTGCAATTCCCGCACCACGAAAACGAGATCGCGCAATCGCGCTGCATGGGGCATGGCTTTGCGAAGGTCTGGCTGCACAATGAGATGTTGCAGGTGGAAGGCAAGAAGATGTCCAAGTCTCTGGGTAACTTCTTCACGGTCCGCGATTTGCTGGATAAGGGCGTTCCCGGCGAGGTGATCCGGTTTGTGTTTCTGTCGACGCATTACCGCAAACCGATGGATTGGACCGAAAAAAAGCGCGAGGAGGCCGAGGCCACGCTTCGCAAGTGGTATCGGATGGCGCAAGACGGTGGGGCGCTGCCTGACGCCATCCTCACAGCCCTCGGCGATGATCTGAACACCCACGGCGCTCTTGCAGTGCTTCACCGTGCGGCATCCGAGGAGGACGGCGCGTCCTTGAAAGCAGGAATGCAGTTTCTGGGCCTGATGGGCGACACCGCGCCAGCTTGGGCGACTGAGGGGCGCGACGCCTTGGCCGATCTTGCCGCACTTCTGGAAAACTCACGGGCCGCCGCCATGGAAACCAAGGACTTTTCTGAAGTTGACCGCTTGAAGTCGGCCCTTGCAGATGCAGGCGTCGAAGTGCGGATGTCAAAGTCCGGCGTTGACCTTCTGCCCGCCGAAGGCTTCGACCCCGCAAAACTGGAGGCTCTGAAATGACCCGGATCCGTCTCTCGCTTTTTGACACCACGCTGCGCGATGGCCAGCAAACCCAGGGCGTCCAGTTCTCAGCTGAGGAAAAGACCCAGATCGCAAAGGCGCTCGACGCCCTTGGTGTGGACTACATCGAAGGCGGATGGCCCGGCGCAAACCCGACCGACAGCGCTTTCTTTGAAACGCGCCCCCAGACGCGCGCCACCTTCACCGCCTTCGGGATGACCAAACGGGCCGGGCGATCCGCCGCGAATGACGAGGTTCTTGCCGGAGTCCTGAACGCCAACACACCCGCGGTTTGTATCGTCGGCAAGACCCACGATTTCCACGTAGACACTGCTCTTGGGATCACGCTCGAAGAAAACCTCACCAATATCTCCGAAAGCATCGCCCATCTCGTCGCCGAAGGGCGCGAGGCCTTGTTTGATGCTGAGCATTTCTTCGACGGCTACAAGGCCAACCCAACTTATGCCCTGGAGTGTCTGGAAGCCGCCTACAAAGCGGGCGCGCGCTGGGTGGTGCTCTGTGACACCAATGGCGGCACGCTGCCGTCTGAAATGGGTGAGATCACCGCCCGGATCATCGAAAGCGGCATCCCCGGCGATCATCTTGGGATCCATACACATGACGACACGGGAAACGCCGTAGCAGGCACACTTGCGGCCGTGGATGCGGGCGCGCGGCAGATCCAAGGCACTCTGAACGGACTTGGAGAACGCTGCGGCAATGCAAACCTTGTCACACTAATCCCGACGCTGCTGTTGAAGGAGCCTTACGCCAGCACTTTCGAAACTGGTGTTCCTAAAACCGCTTTGAAAACCCTCACCCGGACCTCGCGGATGCTGGATGATATTCTGAACCGCGTTCCGCAACGCGCAGCCCCTTATGTGGGGGCGTCCGCTTTCGCACATAAAGCCGGTCTTCACGCCAGTGCGATTGTGAAAGACCCCACCACGTATGAACACATCGCCCCCGAAGCCGTCGGCAACGCGCGCATCGTGCCGATGTCCAATCAGGCAGGGCAATCTAACCTATTGCGGCGCTTGTCTGACATGGGGATTGAGGCCAACAAGGGCGATCCGGCGCTGGCGCGTATACTGGATGCGGTGAAGCAGCGCGAAACCGATGGCTATGCCTATGACAGCGCGCAGGCCAGTTTCGAACTTCTCGCTCGCAGCGAGCTGGACTTGGCACCTGATTTCTTCGAGGTCGAACGCTATCGTGTGATCTCCGAACGCCGCCGCAACGCGCGGGGCGAGATCGTGGTGGAATCCGAAGCCGTGGTCACGGTCTCGACCCGCGACGGACCACGCACAAGCTTTTTCAAAAACGAACATGCGCAGGATATTCAGGACAACGGCCCGGTGAATGCGCTTTGGCAGGCGCTGAAAAGCGATCTAGGCCCCCATCAAAGCAAGATCGAAGGCATGCGGCTGACCGACTTTCGCGTGCGGATCACGCAAGGGGGCACCGAAGCGGTAACCCGCGTGATCATTGACTTCGCTGATGATCAGGGACGCGCCTGGGCGACGGTCGGCGTTTCGGCCAATATCGTCGATGCTGCATTCGAGGCCTTGGTCGACGCGATCAACTGGAAACTTCTGCGCGATGATCCGGCAGTGAAATGAGTGCTTTCCTTACGCTTTATGAGAGCTTGCCAAGACAGGGGCCGGGGGACCGGCAGACGCTCGATTTCGCGTTGCGGATCATTGGAACTGGAGGCTCAGAACGCATTCTTGATGCCGGATGTGGCACCGGCGCCGATATCGACGGTCTGCTTTGCTGGGCTCCGACAGGCCATGTTACGGCGGTCGATGCCCATGCACCCTTCATCGACCAGATCGCGACACGGTATGCCAGCGATCCGCGCGTTGATGCGATTGTGGGCGATATGGCGGCGCAATCCGGTCCTTTCGATCTGATCTGGAGTGCGGGTGCGCTTTATTTCCTGGGCCTGCAGGGCGGACTTCACGCCTTTCGCAAGAAGCTGGCGCCCGGCGGTGCTTTGGTTTTTTCGCATCCGGCCTATTTCACCATGTCGCCATCTCGTGGCGCACAGGCCTTTTGGGAGGGCGAAGGAGAAGTGCTGCATTCGGACGCGGTCTGCGACGCCGTTCGTGAGGCGGGTTTCGACATTCTCGATGCGACCTCGCTGCCGGATGCGGCATGGGAAGCCTATTACACGCCCCTTCAGGCGCGCATCGACGCGCTTAAACCCAACGCAACCGGCGATATGGCCAAAACACTGGTGGCTTGCCAGCACGAGATCGATGGCTGGCGGAGTGTGAAATCAGAAACCGGTTATCTGCAGATCGTTGCGGTGCGCCAATGAGCCTTCAAGCCTGCGCCGAGATCGTCCAACGCGGCGATCCAGACCGTTTCGCTGCTGCCATGGCCGCGCCTGTGGACGCGCGCCGCGTGCTCTTTCCGCTCTACGCCTTCAACGTCGAGGTCGCACGCGCACCCTGGGTCACCGAAGAGCCGATGATCGCCGAGATGCGCTTGCAATGGTGGCGCGATGCGCTTGAGGAAATCGCCGAAGGCAAACAAGTACGCAAACACGAAGTCACCAGTCCGCTTGCTGAGGTTCTGCACGCGCCAATGGCAGAGTCTCTCGACCGGCTTATTCAAGCGCGTCGATGGGACATCTATCGTGACGCATTCGACGACGCAGACCACTTCGAACACTATCTCAAAATGACCGGTGGCCTGCTCATGTGGACAACCGCGCATTTGCTGGGTGCC
Organism: Boseongicola sp.; assembly: GCA_013042105.1. GTDB lineage: Bacteria > Pseudomonadota > Alphaproteobacteria > Rhodobacterales > Rhodobacteraceae > Boseongicola. The sequence continues at coordinate 3,119 of JABDQU010000319.1, read as the reverse complement.
AGGATCAATACAACCGAACGGATATTCGCATTGGGCAAAGCCACTGCCCTTGTGCGATTCCTGAAAGCCGTTCCCGCCTTGGAAAAACGCGGCCGCATCCCGCTGGTCGATGGTCGCGCCGAGACCATCGCCACCCTCGCCAAAAACGCTCTAAGAGAAATTCCCGACATGCAACAGCTTCGTGCAGCGCTTCCCAAACCCGCCCGCGGTGCCCTGTTGGAGGCATGGGAAACTGAGCCTCTGCTGTATCAAATCGCCCGCAACCCCGCCCGCGTCGCCGACGGCGCCATCGGCCTTTCCGAGTTCAGGAAACGCGCCCGTCTGGCCCGATGGGCGCTCTGACGTCTTCTTCTGTTTATAAATATCCCCGCCGGAGGCACCGCGCAGACGCAGTCTGCGCAAACACTCTCATTCTGCCGGCGCTGAGCCCCGTTTGGGACGCATCACCAGCCAGATCAGCGATCCACCTGCCAGCACCAGAAACGGCGCCATGGCAAGATTGACCGCGCGCCAGCCTTCCACCGCGTCGCCCCCAAGGCAATTCATCAATCCCCCCGACGACAACGACGCCAGCGTCACGCACCCCATCACGATCATGTCGTTCATCCCCTGAACCCGACCGCGTTCGGACGTCGTATGCGCCTCCGAGAGCATGGTCGTCGCACCGATGAAGCCGAAATTCCATCCAAGACCCAGCAAGATCAGCGCGATATAAAAATTCGCCAAATCCGTGCCAGCCAAAGCCACTGCACCAGCGCCGGTCAAAATGAGAAGTCCGATTGCCACGATTTTTTCCGCACCGAAACGGGCAATGAGATGTCCGGTGAAAAAAGACGGGGCAAACATCGCCAGCACATGCCCGGACACGATATCAGCCGCGTTGTTCGTCGTGAAACCGCACCCGACCACGGCAAGAGGCGTGGACGTCATCACAAGGTTCATTAAGGCATAAGCCACCATCGCGCAGATGATCGACACGGCGATACGTGGGTCGCGCAGCAACTCACGCCGCGTGCGCCCGATCACCTCGGCAGCTTGTGCCTTTGCCGGAGCAGGTGCGTCGAGAAACAGAAACAACAGCGCCCCAGCAAGGTTCAGCACAATGATCGCAATGTAGGTTCCGAGAAACGGCACAACCATGGCGTCCGAGGTGAATTTCACCAACTGCGGTCCGATCACCGCTGAAAACAACCCTCCGGCCATGACATAGCTGATCGCCTTTGGACGGAATGCATCCGACGCCACATCGGTGGCGGCAAAGCGATAAAACCCCTGAGCCGACATATACACGCCGGTCAAAAACGAGCCTGCAAGAAACAGCCAGAAATTTCCATAAAACAGCCCAACCGCCCCGATAACAGCGCCAAGCGCGCCACCGAAAGCGCCGACAAAAAAACCTGCCGTGCGACCATATCGCTGCATAAAACCGGAGATTGGCGTCGCCGTCACCATAGACCCGAGCACGATCATCGAGATCGGCAGTGTCGCCAAACAGACATTCGGTGCGAGGGTCGTGCCAGCAAGACCGCCAATAATGAAGATCATCGGAAGTTGCGCGCCCAGAATGGCTTGCGCCGCGACCAAGACCGTTACATTGCGCCGGGCGCGTCTGTCATCCGAGACACTTGTCATGGCACGGGATTTACGCCTCTCGGATCAGTCCTGCAAGAGACCAATAGTCGCTTCTGGAATTGCCGCTCTGGACCCATTGTCCGAACGAAGTGGACCATCGCATACCGCGAGCTATATTTTTGCTTAACCATTGCGAAATCAGGCCTGCACATGACCGGCGCTTCCGACACATCTGCTGCCAAAATGCCGTTACACTATCTGGAAAACGCATCGCGTCAGCGTAAGACCCGCGTGCTTTTGCTTGCAGGCACGTCTGAGGCGCGTCATCTGGCGTCCGCGCTCACTCGGGAGAGCTATGTCGTCATGACGGTTTCGCTTGCGCGGCCGGAACACCGCCCACATCAATACGGCTGGCCGGTGCGTATCGGCGGTTGGGGCGACGAGACGGCGTATCGGGACTGGCTGATACGGGAAGGGATCGATGCTGTCATTGACGCCACACATCCCTTTGCCACCGAGATGGCCCTGCGCACCGCTCGGATTGCGCCAGAGCTTGGCATTTCGGCGATGCGATTGCTGCGGCCAGCATGGATGCCGAAGGAGGATGACAATTGGACCTTCCTGAACGTCCCGGAAGACGCGGCGGCACATATGGCCCCCGATGCCACGGTGTTTCTTGCAACCGGACGCCGCGACCTTGAAAGGTTTGCCAATCTCGACGGCCGCAAAGTATATTGTCGCGTGCGCTCGAAACCAAGCAGCCCTTTCCCGTTTGAGAATGGAGCATATGAAGTCCGGCGCGGACCAGTGTCGGTGGATGATGAGATCGATTTGTTTGATGACCTCAAGGTGGATTGGATCGTGACCCGGAACTCCGGCGGGCAGGGGGGCTGGCCCAAACTGGAAGCCGCGCGGGTGCTCGGGATAAAGGTAGCGATGCTGAGGCGTCCACCGCCCGTGGATATGGTCAAAATCGCCTCGGTCGCCGAAACGCTGAAATGGGTCAGGAGACGGCGGTGACAGCCAAGACCATCGGACGGGTGATCACGTCACGCGCCTGCGTTGATGAGGGCGCGGCTTGGCTTGCTGCCTATGACGAAAGGTTCGCCGACGCTTTGACGCGAACCGGTCCTTTGCCGCTGCGGTTGCGCGCAGACGGGTTTGCAGCCGTGTTGGGGGCAATTGTCAGCCAGCAGGTCTCGGTCGCCTCGGCCAACGCGATTTGGGGCCGTCTGAAAGAGGCGGGGCTAACCGGTCCGCGCAAGATCATGTGGGCAAGCGACGAAGACCTGCGCGCCTGCGGTCTCTCCCGCCAGAAAATCCGCTATGCGCGTGAACTTGCGGCGGCAGGGATCCGGTTTCCGGCTTTGCGCGACCAGCCGAGCGATGAGGTCATTGAAACGCTGATCGTGGTCCCCGGCATCGGGCGATGGACGGCCGAGATCTATGCCATGTTCTCGCTGGGGCGAGCGGATGTCTTTGCGCCGGGCGATCTGGCGCTTCAGGAAGCCGCCCGCATGCTGTTTAATCTTGATGCGCGACCAAGC
>JABDQU010000312.1 GCA_013042105.1 Boseongicola sp. | reverse complement strand
GTCGTAGGCCGCGCGATATGCTATGGCGCGCATCATGTGGCGCGAAATGTTCAGGTCGTTAAGCTCGCGATCCGACAGGGATTGCAGCTCGTCCAAAGTCTGACGGTAGGTCCGATAGCGATGGACGCGCTTGGTCAGTCCACCGAAGAGGCCGGCGCGGTTTGCGCTGCGGTCTTTTGCGTTAAAAACGTCGATTGCACTCATTATTTTATTCCTGGTGGAAGCGCTGTACTTTGTCAGCGCCGTGTTGCTTGTGACCCATACTTAAGGCGATGCTGCAGGTGCACAATGGACGATGCTTCAATGCTGCTATGCAGCATCGTCATAGGTCGCTGGCGCGTTTTCAGGCTTAACGATGAGAAAAGCGGCAAATGGCCCCGGTGGCCTTGTCTCGGGCGGGTATGCGTCGCAAGTAGAGCACGAAATGCAAAAGTGAGCGGACAATATGCCGATAACACGTGAAGAAATTCTTGACAGGCTGCGCGCTGTTTCGCTGCCAAACGGACGCAATCTGGTGGAAGCGGATTTGATCCGCGCCCTGCAGGTGGACGGCGGCTCGGTGCGATTCGTGATTGAAGCGCCGAATGCCGATGTCGCGCGGGCGATGGAGCCGGTGCGGGCAGCGGCTGAGGCCCTGGTCAAGGGAGTGCCGGGGGTCGAGGCCGCGTCTGTCGTTTTGACCGCGCATGGACCGGCGGCGCCGCCCGCGAAGGAGCCTCCGAGTTTGAAGATCGGTGGACATCCCAATCCACAGCAGGGCGGGCCAGCCAAGGTTTCCGGCGTGGATCGCATCATTGCAGTGGGTTCTGGCAAAGGTGGCGTGGGCAAGTCGACGGTGTCATCGAACCTTGCTGTGGCGCTGGCAAAACAAGGGCGACGCGTAGGTCTTTTGGACGCAGATATATACGGCCCCTCACAGCCGCAGATGATGGGGATCAACAAGCGGCCGGCGTCTCCGGATGGTAAGACGATTATTCCGTTGCAATCCCATGGTGTTACGCTGATGTCGATTGGCTTCATGATGGAAGACGGCAAGGCCGTGGTCTGGCGTGGGCCGATGTTGATGGGCGCGTTGCAGCAGATGCTGGGGCAGGTTCAGTGGGGCGAGTTGGACGTGTTGATCGTCGATTTGCCGCCGGGGACGGGCGATGTGCAGCTGACGTTGTGCCAGCGCACCGAGTTGACGGGCGCGATTGTGGTGTCGACGCCGCAGGACGTGGCTTTGCTGGATGCGCGTAAGGCGCTGGACATGTTCAGCACGCTGAATACGCCGGTTCTGGGGCTGATCGAGAACATGTCGACGTATGTTTGCCCGCAGTGTGGGCATGAGGAGCATTTGTTCGGTCATGGCGGTGTCGCTACAGAAGCTGATCGCCTTGGCGTGCCGTTTCTGGGGGAAATTCCTTTGTCTCTTGATGTGCGTCTGGCGGGCGATGCTGGTCGTCCGGTTGCCCTTGGAGAGGGGCCGGTGTCGGACGCTTACATGGCCCTTGCAAAGAGGCTGATCGACGGCGGAATGGGCTGAAATCGCGACGTCGGTATCACGACGGTATGACGTCGGTGCGCCCGTTCTGGGTGTTAGGACGACTTTAAGGTCACGTTTTTTTTTGGGGGCGGTCGGTTTTTGTGCGTGGCCGGATCAACTGAGTCGTCCATGGCACACAGATGGTACTTCATGGCGAATGCATGGGATTGAGGTGGTGAATCTCTCGAAAATCAGCGATTCGAGGATTTGCTGACCTCGGAGCTCTTGTTTTCACGTTTGTAGTCCCGAAAATGAGAAGTTTCTGAGATATACTATATATTGTGTTTAAGCCGCCATATTTCTAGATATAGATCACATATGTTGTGTGTGGGGTATGGAAATAGTCAGTAAAACAAGGCGATTTCCCGCTCTGACCCAAAGATTTCTATTGCTTCCCACGATTTCCCATGCCAATTTCCACTCATCGGATAGAGCGGGACACGTGATACGGGGCGCAAAAGACCCCAAACCCAAAGAATAATAGCAGGTTTCATACAGGCACTCGCTTCTATTCAGGTCGTAAAACCGACCAAACGAGATCCGGCGCGCGGGCGAGCAGACATCCCCCCAGGTGGCGCGCGCAGCTGGACTAACCCGGAAACGGGACGAGGGCGGCGGATCGGACAGTGGCAGGCGCCGTTTGCGGCCTGCCTTGGGCGAAGTGAGTCGTCTATGGCACACAGATGGTACTTTATGGGCTGAGCATGGGATTGGGGTGGTTTTTAGCGCTAGATTCTGTGATTCGAGCGATCAAGGGGAGCATCTCC
>JABDQU010000306.1 GCA_013042105.1 Boseongicola sp. | reverse complement strand
AATGATGAACAGAATGATATAGGTCGATGAAACGGCGGTCGTTGGTCCAAGGATACCCGCGTCCGTGTAGACTTGGCTGAAGAAACGCGCCCAGTCGATCTGTGGCGAGTTCAGGAAGCCTGGCATCAAGTGTCCGGTGAAGACATAGACGAGAAAAATACCCGCAATGATGATCAAAGCCAGTCCCGCAACACGACGCGTCAACTCCATTATCAGCGCGGTGCCTGCAACGGCAGCCAAAGAGATGCCAATGGGCGCGAATGGTGTGCCGGTCGAGTTCCGCATTAGAGTGCCAAATATCGTAATGAGATACGTCGCCACAGCAATGCCGCAGATGCCGAGCACGATATCTGGGACTGCGTATCGGCCGCGCGGGCTTTTGTGGAGCCATCCAAGCAGAATACCTCCGAATGTGGCGATCAAAAGCGGAATGCCGAACCAGAAGATCTCGGGATTGCGGAACTCGGGTGCAATTCCGTTCCACATCTCACCTGCCGAAATTCGGGACGCGAAGTTCAAAGCTGAAAAGCACGCGATAAGTGCCGGGACAAGCAGCGCATAACCCACAAAGGTCCAGAGCGGAGTCTCTTTGATATCCTCGTCAGCAAATTTCAAATGCGCGCTAAAGAGCAGAAAACCCATGAACAGCGCGCCAGCGACGTGCACGATGCGGAAGTTCCAGGTTTCAAGGGGGAACGTTGGCAGGAACGGAATGGTTATGCCGGTCCACTCCGAAATTGACAGACCATTTAGCGCAGCCATGTGGAAGGCCGCGTAAGCTGCTGCCAATGCTGCCATCAGGGTGAAGCGCCACCCTTCAAACAGACGACGGTTCGCTTCGACCGGCTCCTCGTCAACACCTTCGGCGATGACCGGCTGGTCGGTTTGTGCGGAAGTGTCTGTCATGGGGTCCCTTTCGGCATAGCTTCGCTATTTGTTGCCACTTTAGCGCAACAGCAAGTCGTGTCAGTCTTCTTTTTGGTTGAAGTATTCTGGGGGTCCGGGGGCAAAGCCCCCGGTGGATCGCCGCGCCAAGGACGCGGCGAAACAAAGGCTTACATGCCGTGGATCATATCGTCAGGGATATCTGCCCCTGCGTTTTCCTTGAACCACTTGGCCGCACCTGGGTGCCACATCAGAACGCCGTTCTTCGTGTAGTTTTCAGGCACAGTGGACCGTGCTGCCTTGTGAATGTTCAACATGCGTGGGTTGTCGGACATGACCACATCGACCACAGCTTCGACAAAGCTCTCTGGCAGGTCGCAATTGGCAATCGCGAAGTTCCACATGCTGACCGAACGCGCATCTGCTTCAAGCGTTGTGTAAGTGTCGGCAGCAATATTGAACTGGCTCACTGGGAATGCTTCAAGAATTGTGGCCTGCTCTGCTTCGGTGAACTCGATGATGTTCACGTCGGTTTGGACCTCCAGTTGGCTCACAGCAGGGACAGGAACACCGGCTGCGAAGGCGATGACATCCAGAAGGCCGTCCTGAAGCTGACCGCCCAGGTCTGTCCAGCCGCCATTACGACGCTCGAAGTCAACGCCAAGCGTCTCCATCATGCGTGGGAAATAGGTGTCGGATGTCGAACCGGCGGGACCGAAGCCGATTTTCGCACCTGCAGGAATGTCAGCAACGCTCGTGATGCCCGAAGACGCCAGCGCTGTAACCGAGAACGGTGTTTGATACATCGGGAACATTGCGCATGCGCCGGTCATCTGAAGGCCGGGTGCGATTGGGTTGGTGCCTGCCAGCGATTCTGCTGCCGGACCCATTGTGGTCATGCCAAACTGTGCATCGCCTGTGTGAACAAGCGCCATGTTCTGCATTGGACCGCCTGTGACTTCTCCGCCACCAGACAGGCCAAGCTCTTCGGCGACCAAGTTCGCCCAGCCGGAGCCGTAGGCGAAATATGTCCCGCCCTGTGAAGCTGTGCCAACCGTAAAGCTCTCAGGCCATCCGGTTCTGTCAACGTGTCCATCCGCAACTGCTGCGGTAGATGTGAGTGCGACGGCCACGGCCGTCAGCGCGACTTTTTTCATTGGTTTTCCTCCCTTGATGGCCAGTCCAGACGACAGGCCTCTCCAAGATGCTTTCACGAAAAGCACCATCTGGCGATTTAGTGCGCGAACCAGCAGGTCAAGCGCAAGGGAGTGCGCATGCATGTTTGCGCAAACAAGCCATCTCATGATCAGTTGAGTGCAGAGTCCCGCCCAAACCAAGGGTTCCGACGTGCGAGTTTCTGCCCATTCAGATTTAGTCCGGTTCATCTTCTGTGAAATCATGACGCGAAAGACCATGCTTTTGCATCTTTTCATAAAGCGCGCGGCGCGAAAGACCCAAGGATTCATAGGTCGCCTTTAAGCTACCGCCTTGACTGGTGATCGTTGCAGCGATGAGGCTTTTTTCATGTTGCGCCAATTGCTCGGAGAGTTTCGTGCCTGCATCAGACGGTGCTGCACCTATGTCCAGATCGAGCCCCAGGGCGAAGCGTTCGGCCGCATTGCGCAATTCACGGACGTTTCCAGGCCATTCCCTCGCGATCAAGCGATTGAAGACGGCTCCTGGTATTTCGGGTGCGGGGCGTCTGTATCGAACTGAGGCCTCTTCGACGAGTTGCACAAAAAGGCGTGGAATGTCTTCGCGTCTTTCGGAAAGGTCCGGCAGACTGATGGTAACGACGTTCAGTCGATACAAGAGATCGCTTCTGAAATCGCCGTTTGCCGCGGCTTTTTCGAGATCCCTTTTAGAGGCTGCTACAAACCGCACGTCGAGAGATATGGGGTCGTTTGATCCAAGGCGTGTGATTTCGCGATTTTGAACGGTGTGGAGCAATTTCGCTTGCATCGGTTGCGCGAGACTATCGATCTCATCAAGGAAAATGGTGCCTCCGCGCGCATGCTCGAATTTGCCGCAGCGCGCGCGCGCGGCTCCGGGAAAAGCACCCGCTTCATGTCCAAAGAGTTCGCTTTCCAGCAGATCGGCGGGTAGCGCCGCGCAATTGATCGCGACAAAGGGATGGTCCCGACGCGCGCTGGCGCGGTGCAGCGCACGGGCTGCCACCTCCTTGCCTGTACCGGTTGCGCCGACGATCAATACATCGGCATTTGTATCGGAGACTGCACGGATTTTCTGGCGGATCGAAACCATTTCACTCGCGCGGCCCGCCAAGCGCGCCTCAATCGCATCCCGACCGCCGATCTGACTGCGCAATGCGCGGTTTTCGAGTGTGAGTCTGCGTTTATCCAAGGCGCGACGTGCGGTTTCGACAAGGCGCACGGGGTCGTAGGGCTTTTCCAGGAAGTCATAGGCCCCGTCCCGCATGGATTGCACAGCCAAATCGACGTCCCCGTGTCCAGTGACAAGGATCACCGGAAACTCAGGGTCTATCTCCAGAGTGCGCTGCATCAGCGTCAACCCGTCCATGCCGGCCATGCGAATGTCGGTGATCAGGATAGCGGGAAGATTGCGACTGACTTGAGAAAGTGCTGCCTCGGCGTCTTCAAAAGGCGACACCGCAAGGTCGGCAAGATCGAGCGTTTGGCATGCTGCACGCCGCAGGTCTTCTTCGTCATCGACAAAAAGAATATGCTCATTTGTCATTCTGCAGCCAACCCTGTGCCATCTTCAGCCACGTTTGCACGTTCCAGTTCCACGATGAATTGCGCTCCGCCATCCTTTCGCGGCGCTGCAGACAACCTTCCCCCGAAATCCTCAATTATGTTGAAAGAGATCGAAAGCCCAAGCCCAAGTCCGTGTCCCGGCTCTTTTGTCGTAAAGAAGGGGTCGAAAAGCTGTCCGATGATCTCGTCGGAAATACCGCCGCCGCGATCTGAGACGATGACCCTCAATCGTTTGTCTGAGACAGTCTCGAGTTCAATATCGATCTGTGGCGCGTCGATGCGATCCATCGCGTCAATTGCGTTCGACAAGAGATTCACAAAGACCTGTTGGAGCCTTAGGCGACCACCGTTGACCCAGATCGGATCGGTTGGAGGCGTGTAATTGACTTTTGCGTTTGCCGCGCGAAGCCTTGTGCCCATAAGTTCAATGGCATCGTCCAACACAAGGCGCAGATCAACCGGGCGCACTGTATCCTGTGGGCGGCGGGCGAAATTGCGAAGATGACCTGAAAGCGCGGCCATCCGGTCGGCCATCTTTGAAATACGTGTGACATTCTCTCGGGCATCGCTGACACGATTACGGTCAAGAAAAGTGGCGGCGTTGTCGGCGTAGGATTTGACGGCTGTCAGGGGTTGATTGATCTCGTGGCTGAGGGCGGCGGACATCTGACCAAGTGCTGCAAGTTTTCCGGCCTGAATAAGTTCTTTTTGCGTTGAGCGCAGCCGTTCTTCTGTTGCTGCGCGTTCTGTGACCTCAAGTTGCAATTGCGCGTTCGCTGCATTCAGATCCGAGGTTCTTTTTGCGACACGCTGTTCCAGAACTTCGTTGGCGCGTGTCTGTTCTTCGATCCTTTCGCGTGTTCGGTTGCGCCGTTGCATGATCACTGTCGCGGTGAGCGCTGTGAGAAGCATCAACAGAACCGCCAGCGACAAAACGAAAAGCGCTTGCGCGCGCGCTGGTCCGGTTGGCGTGAGATGCATCACCCGCCAGCCGACATCGGGCAAGGTTTGGGAGCTTAGAACAAAGTCTTCGCCATCGATCGAGATTAGTTCCACGGATCCTCCGATGCTGGAGCGTTTGACGTCCAGTGGGATCAGGCGATCAAGCGGATACTGGCGGGTTTCTGCGATCAGGTTGAAGACCTCGCCGCGAAGCGGGATGAGGGTCCGGAAATGCCATTCTTCGCGATTGGACATGAAAATTATGTCGGACAGGTCCGTGACGACAATGTCACTCGCGCCACCGCTCCAGGCTTCTTCAAATGATCTGACGTCGAATTTTATCGCGACCACACCAATGATCCGAGTGTTATCGATAACTGGAGCCGCGAAGAAGTAGCCGCGTTCGCCGCTTGTCGTTCCCATTGCGAAATACTGCCCAAGGCCGCCTTCAACAGCCTGCACGAAATAGGGGCGGAAATTGAAGTTTCGGCCTACGAACGAGCGTTCCTTTCGATAGGAACTTGCGGAAATTGTCGTGCCACCAACATCCATGAGATAAACATCCGAGACACCGAGGCTAAGCGCGGTCAGGCGGAGTTGCTCATTCACAAACGGCAGAATGCCCTGATTGGTTGGATCCTTGAGCAGACTGACGAGGCTGGGACGTTCAGCGAGCAGTTTTGGCAAGGGCTCAAACCGGGCGAGGGTTGCGTCGAGGCCTTCCACGGCAATGCGCAACGTCGCCTCTCCCTGCACACCAGCGCGGTCAAGAAAATAGCGTTCAACCACGGGGAGCGTCGCAAGGCCGAGAAGGATAACCACGATCAAACCGACGCTTCCGCGCAGAATCGCAGGGCGTCGCAAGAATGAATATGCACCAGGTCTTGCCATTCTTGATGTATGCCCGCTCCTTTTTGACTTGCCCAGAGGCGCGCTAACGCCGCGTTGCAGAAAAGGCAGTCGCGAATTGTTCTCTATTCGGTCACAATGGTGCCTGTATTTAGGGTTTGATATAGAATCGAAGCTAATCAAAGGCGGCATTGGCGGCAGAATTGCGCCTGTAGGGACGAACTATCCCTTTCGGAGCATACCCGCTGAGCCTATAACACAAGCGTTCGCCAACAGGCATTTTACGGCGGGCCAACGAACGAATGGATTGGGGCAGAGAGCATGGCCTTTGGTGGTTTGTTTTCAACAGATATGGCGATTGACCTCGGGACGGCGAATACTCTTGTCTATGTGAAGGGCAAGGGCATCATTCTGAACGAACCGTCCGTGGTGGCTTATCACGTCAAGGACGGTCAAAAGAAGGTGCTGGCTGTTGGTGAGGATGCCAAGCTGATGTTGGGGCGCACGCCCGGCTCAATTGAGGCAATCCGACCGATGCGCGAAGGCGTTATCGCTGATTTTGATGTCGCTGAAGCGATGATCAAGGCGTTCATCCGTAAGGTGCACAAGCGCACGACCTTTTCGAAGCCGAAAGTGATCGTTTGCGTGCCGCACGGGGCGACCCCGGTTGAAAAACGCGCGATCCGCCAGTCTGTCCTATCGGCAGGTGCGCGGCGTGCCGGTCTGATCGCCGAGCCGATTGCGGCTGCGATCGGTGCGGGCATGCCAATTACTGACCCGACCGGCAATATGGTCGTCGATATTGGTGGTGGCACGACCGAGGTGGCGGTTTTGTCGCTTGGTGACATCGTTTACGCGCGTTCAGTGCGTGTTGGTGGCGACCGGATGGACGAAGCAATCATCAGCTATCTGCGCCGCCAGCATAACCTCTTGATCGGTGAGCAGACTGCGGAACGCATTAAGACGTCTATCGGCACGGCACGCATGCCGGATGATGGGCGTGGGCAATCCATGCAAATTCGTGGGCGCGATCTGTTGAATGGTGTGCCCAAAGAGACCGAGATTAATCAGGCACAAGTTGCCGAGGCTTTGGCCGAACCGGTGCAGCAGATTTGCGAAGCGGTCATGACGGCGCTTGAAGCAACGCCACCGGATTTGGCCGCAGATATCGTGGATCGGGGCGTTATGCTGACCGGTGGTGGCGCGCTTTTGGGTGAGCTTGATCTGGCGCTCCGTGAGCAAACGGGACTTGCTGTCAGCGTGGCAGATGAGAGTCTGAACTGCGTTGCGATGGGCACGGGCAAGGCGCTTGAATACGAAAAACAACTTCGGCACGTGATTGATTACGACAGTTAACACACTCGGGGTTCCGAGTTTTCCACAGTTCGTGGTAGTCTCGCGCCCCGGGGGACGGACCAGGAAACGACGTGGCACGCCAAAGCGGTTCATCTGAAGACTTTGCACGCCCCCTCCGACGGTTTTTCGTTGGTGGGCTTGTCCTGATTTTGTTCGCTGCTTTCGTTCTTTGGCGCATTGATAGCCCCCGGGCAGAGCGGTTTCGCGCCGCTTTGGTGGATGCGGTCGTCCCGCAGATGGATTGGGCGTTTGTGCCGGTGACCAAGACTGTCGAGTTGATTGGCGGTGTGCAGTCATACGCACGACTTCAGCAGCAAAACCAAGATCTGCGGCGTGAATTGCAACAGATGAAGGCTTGGAAAGAGGCGGCTTTGCAATTGGAGCAAGAAAACGCGAAGCTGCTGGACTTAAACAAGGTTCGGCTTGATCCAGCCTTGACCGTTGTTACGGGGCAAGTGCTGGCTGATAGCGGATCACCGTTTCGGCAATCGGTTTTGTTGAACGTGGGCGCTGGGCGCGACGGGATCAAAGACGGTTGGGCGGTCACGGACGGGCTTGGGTTGGTTGGCCGGATATCGGGGGTGGGACAACGCTCTAGTCGTGTTTTGCTTTTGACCGATAGCGCCAGCCGTGTACCGGTCACAATTCAACCCTCAGGTCAGCAAGCGATGCTGTCAGGCGACAATTCAGCCCTGCCAGTGCTGGACTTCATCGAATTGCCGGAAGAAGTGCGTCCCGGAGATCGTGTCATCTCGTCTGGTGACGGCGGCGTGTTTCCTGCAGGTCTTTTGGTTGGCAGCGTCGTGCTGGCGCGTGATGGGCGACTGCGCCTGCGTCTGTCTGCCGACTATGAGCGGCTGGAGTTCTTGCGCGTCTTGAGAAGTCAGCCAGCCGAGCCAATTGGCGGAGACGCGGTTCTGATTGGTCCGCTATTGCCCGATTCGGTCTCGGTTGCGCCAGTGGGCGAGGTGCAAAGCGATGGCTGAGAGCACGCATGCAGGGCGCTGGACATATCGCGGTGTTTTCCTTGCGTTGGCGGCTTTGGTCATTTTCGCGAAGCTGCTGCCGCTCCATCCCGGGCCGGGGCGATTTCCCGGGCCTGATATCCTCATCCTCATGGCGTGCGCATGGGTGGTACGACGACCGGATTTTTTGCCAATCGTGATCGTGGTTGCAGTATTTCTTATCGCTGATCTTCTTTTCATGCGCCCGCCGGGGCTTTGGACTGCGTTGGCAGTGATCGGGACTGAGGCCCTCAGGCGGCGTTCTTTTGCATTGCGCGACAGTGGCTTCCTGTCGGAATGGCTAACGGTTTCGGTGGTGATCACCGCAATGTTTTTGGCAAATGCATTGGTTCTTGCGTTATTCGTTGTCGACCAACCCGGCCTTGGCCTGACGTTAATTCGTCTCATTTCGACACTTCTTGTTTACCCAATAGTGGTCGTTCTTGCAGCACGCGCTGTAGGGCTTAGAAAGATTGCACCGGGCGAGGTTGACCGTTTGGGACATAGGCAATGAAGAAGTCATCGAAAGAAACAGAGGAAGGCGCGGGCCTTGTGACCCGTCGTGGTCTTGTTTTGGCTGGGCTTCAGCTTGGCTTCATGTCCGTTCTCGGTCTGCGGATGCGGCAAATGCAGGTCGAGGAGGCCGACAATTACCGGCTTCTGGCGGAAGAGAATCGCGTCAACATGCGGCTTATCCCACCGTCACGCGGCATCATTTACGACCGCAACGGTGTGCCCATCGCCACGAACACACAGAATTACCGCATTGTGATCGTGCGCGAAGATGTTCCCGATGTGGACGAGACAATCGCTAAGCTGCGCCAGTTGGTGCCTTTGGATGAGGATGAGCTGGAAAAATCGTTGCGCGAGATGTACCGGCGCAGCCCGTTTGTGCCTGTCACGCTTGCAGATAGACTGTCTTGGGAAGATGTGGCCGAAGTCGCGGTGAACGCGCCCGCATTGCCGGGTGTCACTCCGGATGTTGGTTTGTCGCGGGAATATCCTCTGGGTGAAGATTTCGCGCATATCGTGGGATATGTCGGCCCCGTAAGCGATTATGATCTTTCCAAGTTGCAAAACCCGGATCCATTGCTGCAAATCCCAAAGTTTCAGATCGGGAAAATCGGTGTTGAGACCAAACTTGAGGCAGATCTGCGCGGACAGGCTGGCACGAAGCGTATTGAGGTTAACGCCGCAGGCCGTGTGATGCGGGAGCTTGGTCGCGAGGAATACACTCCGGGGACTGACCTTCAGCTGACAATCGACCACGGTCTACAGAATTTTGCGCAAGCGCGATTGGCCAAGGAAAGCGCTGGGGCCGTCGTGATGGATATCGAGACGGGCGACTTGCTGGCGATGGCGTCGTCCCCGTCGTTTGACCCTGATCTTTTCGTGCGCGGTATCTCGACCAAGAACTACAGTATGCTGACGGAAAACAAATACCGGCCTCTGTTTAACAAGGCGGTGCAGGGGCTCTATCCCCCGGGTTCCACGTTCAAAATGATGACTGGGTTGGCCGCCCTTCGTCACAACGTCATGGGGCCGGGCGAAACGGTCTGGTGTCCCGGTCACATGAGCTTTGGTGGTCGCAGGTTCCATTGCTGGAAGCGCGGCGGTCATGGCTGGGTCGATCTGGATACGGCAATCACGCAGTCGTGCGACGTCTATTTTTATGAAGCGGCCAATCGGACGGGAATTGATAATCTGGCAGCGCTTTGCCACGAGTTTGGACTGGGTGAGCGCTTTGATCTACCGGTCTCGGCGGTTCGTGAAGGCATTGTGCCGTCGACAAAATGGAAAGCGCAGGCGCGCGGCGAGCGTTGGTTCCCTGGTGAGACGCTGAATACCGCGATCGGGCAAGGGGACGTTTTGACCTCGCCGTTGCAGCTGGCGGTGATGACGGCGCGGATCGCAAGCGGGAAGGGCGTTGTTCCGCGATTGGTTAAGTCGGTGAATGGTATAGAGAAACCGATACACGCTGCAGACCCGCTGAACGTAAACGCCGGACATCTGCGGATGATTCAGCAGTCGATGTATAACGTGTCGAACGGGCGTCGGGGAACGGCCCGGCGGTCTCGTATTGTGACCGAAGGGATGGAGATGGCTGGTAAGACGGGGACCAGTCAGGTGCGCAACATCACGGCAGCGGAACGCGCGCGGGGTGTTGTGCGCAATGATCAACTACCGTGGGAAAGACGGGATCATGGTTTGTTCGTGGCTTATGCGCCGTTCGACAAACCAAAATACGCGATTTCATTGATTGTCGAGCACGGTGGGGGCGGCTCGAGTGCCGCAGCTCCGCCCGCTCGAGATATTTTGCTTTACGCTCTCTATGGAGACATTCCACCTTTGGATGCCTATCCCAGCGATCAACGCGAGCGGATCAAGGCAATGCTGTCCGAGCTTCCGGTGCGACCGCGCCAACAACCCTCGAGTACTCCGAGCCGCGCATGAGTTATCTTGAGTATAAGATCCAGACCGTCCCGTCCGGTGCGCGCAAGATACTCCACGCGAATTGGGCGATTGCCTTGTTGCTAACGGCGGTGGCTTGCGTCGGGTTCCTGATGTTGACGTCTGTGGCAGGCGGCGATTCCGGTCGTTGGGCAGAGCCTCAGATGAAACGCTTTGCGCTTGGTTTCGTCGTGATGCTTGCGGTGGGCATGGTGCCGATCTGGTTTTGGCGCAATATGGCAGGGATCGCCTATCTTGGGGCGCTTGGGTTGCTTGTTCTGGTGGAGTTCTTTGGAACGGTCGGTATGGGGGCGCAGCGCTGGATCGATCTTGGTTTCATGCGGCTTCAGCCTTCGGAGGTCATGAAGATTTCGCTCGTGATGATTTTGGCTGCCTATTACGATTGGCTGCCGATCTCTAAGGTGTCACGACCGTTTTGGGTGCTTTTGCCCGTCGGTCTCATTTTGTTGCCGACGGCTTTGGTTCTTAAACAACCCGATCTTGGGACTGCGATTTTGTTGGTTGCAGGCGGCGGTATCGTGATGTTTTGCGCCGGTGTGTCCTGGTGGTATTTCATTGCCGTGATCGCCGCGGGCGTTGGATTGGTCGCGGCGGTTTTCTCGTCGCGAGGGACGGACTGGCAGCTTTTGAAAGACTATCAGTTCCGACGGATCGACACTTTCCTTGACCCGTCGACGGATCCCTTGGGCGCTGGCTATCACATCACCCAGTCCAAGATTGCGCTTGGTTCGGGGGGCTGGACGGGCAAGGGCTTCATGCAGGGCACGCAGTCGCGTTTGAATTTTCTGCCGGAGAAGCACACCGACTTTATCTTCACAACGCTTGCTGAAGAATTCGGCTTTGTTGGAGGATTTTCGCTGCTTATTCTTTATGGCCTGATCATAATGTTTTGCGTCGCCTCGGCGATTCAAAACTCGGACCGTTTCGGAGCCTTGCTGACACTTGGTGTCGCGGCGACGCTTTTCCTTTTCTTCGCAGTGAACATGTCGATGGTCATGGGATTGGCTCCGGTTGTTGGCGTGCCACTTCCGCTGGTGAGCTTTGGGGGATCGGCAATGCTTGTCTTGATGGGGGCGTTCGGGCTTGTTCAATCGGCGCATATCCATAGGTCCAGAAGCCGATGATCAACGTCTTTTTCGCTTCTACCCATAGCGATTGGGCGGAATTTGGTGGCGCGCTGCGGTCGGCTTTTGCTGCGGCTGGGTTGGATGTGAATTTAACCCGCGACATTGATCCCGCACTTGTTGACTATATCGTTTATGCGCCGACCGGATGGCTAAAGGACTTTACACCGTTTACCCGGTTGAAGGGCGTTCAGAGTCTTTGGGCGGGCGTCGAAAAGATCGTTGGCAATGAAACATTGCAGGTGCCTTTGGCGCGGATGGTTGATTCAGGGCTGCGCGAAGGCATGGTGGAATACTGTGTCGGGCATGTTCTGCGGTATCACCTTGGTATGGACCGGGATGTGCTTCGACAGAATGCCAACTGGGAGGTTCACGTTCCGCCGCTGGCGCGTGACAGATCGGTGGTCATTCTTGGGCTGGGCGCTTTGGGAACAGCAGTGGCGCAGGCTTTGAGTGCGTTGAATTTCAGTGTCACTGGATGGAGCAGAACACAGAAAGAGATCGATGGTGTGCGTTGTCTGGCTGGCGACGTGGGACTTGAAGAGGCGCTGCGGGCAGGAGAGATCGTGGTGCTTTTGCTTCCTCAGACTTCCGAGACTGACAATGTTTTGAACGAGGAGCGTTTGGCAGTGTTGCCGCGCGGGGCGTGTATCCTGAACCCTGGGCGGGGTCCTCTGATAGACGACGACGCTTTGCTTGCCGCGCTTGAAGATGGGCATATCGCGCATGCAACGCTTGATGTTTTTCGGGTTGAGCCTTTGCCCGGAGATCATCCGTATTGGGCGCATCCACACGTCACGGTGACGCCGCATATTGCATCAGACACACGTCCTGACAGCGCCGCCAGACTGGTGGCGGACAACATCCGTCGCTCTGAGGCCGGCAAGGCTATGTTGCACACCGTTGATCGTAGTTTGGGCTACTAGGCTCTTTACTTCAGATTTGGTGGTGCGGCGGGGTCCATCCCCGGAGCACCGGGAGCAGTTGCTTTCACCGGCTCGGGCAGATCAAATCTGAGACCGGTTTTAGCCAGTTTTGCGGCGATTGGATCGCTGGCCTGAAAGAAAGCAACGTCAAGTTCGCCGGCATCCAGCCCGGAGAATACAAGTGCTTCTCGGGTCGCCCCTGCGAGCGTCTGTTCCGCCCCCGGAACGGGGTCGACGAAGGCGAGCATATGGCTCCTGCGCCCGCCCTTGTAAGTGACTGTCGTCAGATACGCTAAGCGCGCAAGACCGGCGGCTTGCGCTAATTTTGTGTCGAGTCCGGCAATCAGGTTTTCGGGCAGCCCGGTAGGCGCGCCGATTTCCTCGGGCGTTTCTGCGACTTCTTCCGGTCCGCCCGACAGTGTTTGGCGCAGCCACGAAATCGCCTGCGGTGGAATGATTGTCGAGGAGGGCGCGAGCCCGAGATTGACACCGAACCCAATATCTTGTCCGTCGAGCATATCGACCAGGCTGCGCCCGGATAGTGCCGCATAGGGCGCTGGGCCATCGGCAAAGGCATTCAGACGATGTTCGCGATCAAAAACCAGCACAAGGCGCACATCCTCGGTGTCGAACAGGCGCGGTTCGATCTGGTCGCCTTCTGCGTCTTTCTCCAGTAGGAGATAAAGCTCGCTGTCCGCAAGGCGTTCGTAAAACTGTAGCCTTACCGTGTCGTTTTCTGGTTGGGCGTCCATTGCGAGATGGGCGGTATCGAGGGGCGTTTCGGTCATTGCAGTGCCTTTTGGACGCGAGAGCGTAGAACGGGAAGCAGATCGGTTTCAAACCACGGGTTCGTTTTTAGCCAAGCCGTGTTTCGCCAACTTGGATGCGGAAGCGGTATGACACCGGGATTGGCACTTTGCCAGTTTCGAACGGTGGTTGTGACGTTTGGCGCATGCGCTTTGCCAAGGTGCCATTTCTGGGCGTAGCCGCCGATAACCAAAGTCAGGCGAATCTCGGGCAGCTGCGCCATGATCGGATCACGCCATGTCTTTGCGCAGATCGTCGGAGGTGGCAGGTCTGAGCCACCTTTCGAATAGCCCGGAAAGCAGAAGGCCATTGGCACGATCGCGACGCGCGAGGTGTCATAGAACGTCTCGCTGTCGATGCCGAGCCATTCGCGCAATCTATCGCCAGATCGATCATGGAAGGGGATTCCAGCTTCATGCACGCGTGCACCGGGGGCTTGCCCGGCAATGAGAAGGCGTGCGGTTTTTTCGAACCAGACAACGGGCCGGGGGGAATGACCCGTGGCAGAGGCCGCAAATCTGTCTGCACAGATGGTGCAAGCAGCGAGGTCGCGTTTCAGCGTGTCGAGGCTCTGGCTCATGACATCGATTTAGTGCCGTGAGCCTCGAACGTCCATCTGGGGTTGACTTTATTTCGTTATTTCTAGAAATGTAGAAATATGAAACATGACCTGCCCTTGGCTTTAGATATCACGCGCGCTGCCTCGACTTTCGCGGCGCTTGGTTCGGAGCAACGCCTGCACGTATTGCGCGTTTTGGTTCGGGCTGGGCCTGAAGGGCTGACAATTGGTGAACTTGGGGCGCGATCAGGGGTCACGGGATCGACTTTGACGCATCATATGAAAATTCTCGCCGCTGCCGGTTTGGTTGATCAGAAGCGGCAAGGGCGGAAGATCATCTGCGTAGGGATCGATTTCGCGCGCATTGAGGATATCGCTACATTTCTGATGAAAGAGTGCTGCGCGGATAGCGCGGCGCCGCATGCTAAACACGGAGAGTCGCATGGCTGAGACCACACAACCCGAAGTGCCGCGCTTCAAGGTCGATCGCGTCTGGCTGTTGGTTTTAGCGCTGCCATTCGTCATTGCGGCCGTCGATTTTGCCCAAGGAATTGAGACAGTCCGGTTCGCACTTGAGGCGATGGGGCAGACAGGAATATTCATTGGCTTTGCAGTCCTGGCGATTGGATATCTGAAGGCAAGCGGCGCGGAAGCCCTTCTGGCTAAGGCTTTTGAAGGGCGCGAGGGTCGAATGATCGTCATGGCGGCATTGCTTGGTGGGCTCTCACCCTTTTGTTCGTGCGAAGTCATTCCGTTTATTGCAGCCCTTCTTGCCGTCGGCGCGCCATTGTCGGCTGTCATGGCTTTCTGGCTGGCGTCCCCTCTGATGGACCCGGCGATGTTCTTCATCACGGCGGGAACGCTTGGCACGTCATTTGCGGTGGCCAAAACGGTCTCGGCTGTGTCGCTTGGCCTACTGGGCGGTGTGACCGTTTACCTGTTCGCAAAGTCTCCGGTATTCGCTGATCCGCTTCGACCCAAGAAACAGACCGGGTGTTGCGGGTGCGGTCCGTCGCCTTTCAGCGGTGAGGTTAACTGGCGTTTTTGGAATGAGGCCGGGCGACGGTCTATTTTCGGCGAAACCGTTCTTGAAAATGCGCTTTTCCTCGGGAAATGGCTGCTTCTGGCCTATATGCTTGAAGCCTTGATGCTGCGCTACTTGCCGTCCGAGTGGATCGCAGGCTTCCTTGGAGGCGAAGGTGTCTGGCCCGTCGTCATGGGCGCTTTGGTTGGTGCTCCGGCCTATCTCAACGGATACGCGGCGGTGCCTTTGGTTGACGCGTTGTTGGCGCAAGGTATGGCACAGGGGGCTGCGATGTCCTTTGTGATTGCGGGGGGTGTAAGTTGCATTCCGGCAGCGGTTGCAGTCTGGGCCTTGGTTAAGCCTCGGGTGTTTCTTGCTTATTTGGCGATTGCGCTCGTCGGTGCTGTCCTTGCGGGTCTGGTCTGGAACACCATCGCAATGTGATTGCCGACTGGGAGGCGCGAACGGTAACCTCTCGCGTTTTCGAAGACACCCCAGTCAATTCGCGCTATTTCGCCGACAGGTGCGCGGTATTTGTCCATATTTCGAAACGGTGATTCCCTTTGCGGGAAACCTCCGCCATAATGTTGCCCAAGGGCCATGAAAGGTCTGGCAGGACAACAGAGTTAACTGTTGGTTTATTGGGGCATCGGCGGATCGTCGGATGATCGAGTTCAGGAACGTCAGCAAGTCCTTTTGGACGGGCGAGAGGCGCAAGGTCATTCTTGATCGGGCGAGCTTTCGCGTGGAGCTTGGAACCTCGCTTGGTATTCTTGCGCCGAACGGGACTGGCAAGACCACGTTAATCAATATGATGTGCGGGCTGGAAAAGCCGGACGAAGGCGAGATCATTCGCCAATCGCGCATTTCGTTTCCTTTGGGGTTTATGGGCGGTGTCGTCAACAGGCTGTCCGCTATGGAAAACGCCCGATATATCGCGCGCCTTTATGGTAAGGACCCTGATTATCTCGAGGCCTTTTGCCGGTGGGTCTGTGGACTTGAAGAATACTTCGATATGCCCGTCGGAACCTATAGTGCAGGTATGCGCAGTCGGTTCAGCTTTGCGCTGTTGCTG
>JABDQU010000290.1 GCA_013042105.1 Boseongicola sp. | reverse complement strand
TCCGCAATCGCGCCAAGTAATGTCGTCATGCCCTACCCCTCGCCCGGCAAAGTCAGCCCGGCATTCCGAGCATAAACCTTCGCAACCGCCGCATCATCCTCGCGCCCATGCCCCGACCCCGAGGCCGCCACAAACTGCTGCAAAGCCGCGGCCGTCAAAGGCGCTGCAAACTTGGCCCCACGCGCGATATCAAGCACGATCCCAAGATCCTTCGGCCAGATATCCACCGCCGAATGCGGCGTGTAATCCCCCTCAACAATATGAGGCGCACGGTTCTCCAGCATCCAGCTTGTCCCCGCACACTGCGGGATCACGCGCACGAAGTCTTCCGGCGCAATGCCTTGCGTCATCCCAAAGGTCATGGCTTCGGCCATCGCGGCGATGTGGACCCCCGCCAACAACTGGTTCACCGCCTTCATCGCCGACCCTGCCCCCGCCGCGTCGCCCAGCCTGAAAACTGTCTCCGCACAGGCGTCCAACACAGGCTCCGCCGCCTCAAACGCCGCAGGCGCGCCCGACGCCATAATCGACAGCTTGCCCGCCGCCGCCTTCACCGAACCACCGGAAATCGGCGCATCCACATAATGCACGCCAACCGCATGACACCGCGCTTCCATATCGCGCGCAAACTCCGGCGGCACCGTCGCGCAAGCCATCACGACCGCGCCCGCGCGCAAGCCCGACACCACGCCCGCCTCGCCAAACAAAACGCTCTCGGTCTGCGCCGCATTCAGCACCACGACAACCACCGCATCGAGCTCGCCCGCAACGTCCGACAGCGCACCTTCAGCCCCGCCATCGCCCTGAAACCGGACCATGGCATCGGCGTTCACGTCGACCCCGTAAACCTCATGCCCCGCCCGCAAAAGCGACGACGCCATCCCGTATCCCATGGACCCAAGCCCAATCGCAGCCACCTTCATCGCACACCCTCCCCTGATGGCGTTATCCCAACGCCTGCCACAGCATCCTAATCGACGTGATGAACAAGAACAGCGCAAAGACCCGCTTCAGTGGCCCGGCATCCATCGCATGCGCCAAGCGCGAGCCCACCGGCGCGGTAAAGACGCTCATCGCAAAAATCAAAACCGCCGCCGGGACGTTGACGAAGCCAAACGACCACGGTGGCCGCCCCTCCACGCCCCATCCAGCCCAAATGAACCCGCAGACCGCCGGCACCGCGATCACCAGCCCCAAGGCCGCCGCTGTGCCAATCGCGCGATGCACCGGATAGGAAAACGCCGTCAGGATCGGCACCGACAAGGTCCCGCCCCCGATCCCCATCAGCGCCGAAAAGACGCCCACGCCCGTGGGCACTGTCGTTCGCGCCAAGGCGCCGCTTGGCAGGGTTTCGGCCACGACGATGGTCTTTGGCAACGCAAGGTTCACGGAAACGATCAAAGCAATCACACCAAAAAGCAGCGTCAGAAACGCGCCCGATACGAAACTCGCCAAAACACCGCCAAGGGCGGCACCGGCAAACACAAACGGCGCCCAGACCTTCAACAGATCGACGTCCATACTGCCCCGCTTGTGATGCGAGCGCGCCGAGGAAATTGAGGTCGGAATGATCGTCGCCAGCGACGTCCCCACCGCCATCGGCATCGCCAGTTCGGCCGGAAATCCAAGAAATCCCGACAACAGGAACAGCACCGGCACAATCACAATACCACCGCCGACGCCCAAGAGCCCGGCCAGCACGCCCGCAATCGCACCCGTCGCCAATAGCCCGACCACGAAAGCGATCAGAAACTGCGTCGAATACACGTCACCCATGCGCCGCCCCCAATGCCACCGTTTCGCCCGTCGCCGCCGCCGTTTTGATCGCCTCGACCACGCGCAGACTCTCCAGTCCTTCGCGCCCGCTGACCAGAGGCGTCGCCCCATCGCGGATCACGCCCACGAAATCCTCCAGCTGCCGCATCAGCGGGTCCGCCGTCTCAAACCCAATCGTTTCCGAGCCAATCGGCTCCCACCAACTGCGCACGCCTTCATGCCGCCAAAGCGTCATATCCGGCACCGACAAAGCCCCATGCGTGCCGCCGATCTTGTAGCACGAGGTCGTTACATTGGGGTAAACTGGGTTCTCACCGCTTGTAAATTCCCAACTCCAGGGCGCTGAGATCGTGTCCGACACGCTGACCGTCGCCAACGCGCCATT
>JABDQU010000285.1 GCA_013042105.1 Boseongicola sp. | reverse complement strand
TTTCATCTCGGTCCAGCGGCTGACGGGGATCACGAATTCGTCGGAAAACCCCCTGAGATAAGGGCTTTGCGGGGCGAGGTTCATGTGCCGGAAGCAGCCAAACGCCTTGGCGTCGAGCATGTGTTTGCTCACGCCGTGGAAGTGGTTGATCATCGCCATGCCGCCCCAGCAGACGCCGAAGGTCATGTGGACGTTGGTCTGGGTCCAGTCCATGACTTCTTTCAACTCGTCCCAGTAGGTGACGTCTTCGAACGGCATATGTTCGATGGGCGCGCCGGTGATGATGAGGCCGTCGAATTTCTGGTCTTTCACCTCCTGAAAGGGGCGGTAGAATTCTTCCATGTGCTCGGCGGCGGTGTTTTTGGTCTGGTGTTCAGACATGCGGATCAGTTGCAGTTCGATCTGCAGCGGAGTTGCGCCGATCAGGCGGGCGAACTGATTTTCGGTCTGAATTTTCTTCGGCATCAGGTTCAGCAGGCCGATTTTCATCGGGCGGATGTCCTGCTTTTCGGCCGCATCGGCTGGCATCACCATCACACCCTCGCGCGTGAGCACGTCGTAGGCGGGGAGGGTTGAAGGCAGTTTGATGGGCATTTTGCAGGTCGTTTCTTTGATGCGTCGAGGTTGGGGAGATAGTGGTCTCGGTGTGGGAGAGCAAGAGGGGGCTCTGCTCCCGACCTGTCGGCCTCCCCCATGGTATTTGAGAAAGGGTGAAGGGGGTTAGGGCAGCGTGGTGGCGATGAGGTCGATCATGTCGGCTTCGCTTTGGACGCGGGCGATGTCATCGGCTTTGACGGTGAGGCCCCAGTTTTCGGCCATTGCGCGGTAGCGGGGTTGGCGGTGAGCCAAAGCGCGCGCGTAGGTCCAGCGCACGAAGGCGTCGGGGTCGACTTTGTCTTCCGGCTGGCCGGTTTCCTGTGCGTAGGACGCCCAAGCATCGGCGAGGAAGTCGGCGTTGTAACACATCGGTTTGGGCGCGCGATCAAAGCGGCGCACCAGTTCTGTCGTGTGGGCCTCGGAGCCTTCGATCCAGATCATCAGCACATTTTCGGCAAGGGCGGATAGGACCGGGTCGTTTTTGTCTTCGGGGTTCACGATTTCGCAGATCGAGCCTGAGGTGTCACAGACAAAATTGTCGTAGCCGTAGAGGTTCTGGGCGCGCTCGATGAAATGCGCGGTGTCGAGCATGGCGGCGGCCTCAGCCGCGCGGTGGAGGTCCTGACGGCGCATGTATTCAGCAAAGGGCAGGCCGCCTTTCGCGGGATCGCCGGGTTTGCCGAGGTAGGTTGAGAGCGGCGCGAGGTTGTCGAAGGTGATGTTTGACTGGATGTAGACGCTGTCGGATTTCAAAAGCTCGGCCAGAAGCGGCACTTTCATGGCTTCGCGTTTGAAGTTGTCGGCGATGTGTTCGCCCATGTAGCGGGTGCCGATGCGGTAGTCGACGGAGTAGTGAAACCATCCCCCGCCGTCGCGCAGGAGGTTGGAGATATGGGTTTTGCCCAAGCCCGACATGCCGAAAAGCATGATCCGCTTTTCGGGGGCGTTGCGCCAGTCGTTGGCACTTTTGTAGAGCATAGGGCGGCCTCGTTGCGTCGCTTTGGTGATGTCGATAGGCGCAGGCCCTTGTTGGGTCAATCAGCGCGCGAGGCTTTTTCTGATCGCGTGGCCGTTGCGCCCATCGGGCGAAGTGGGACTGGGCCGCGGGCGATCTGGAAGGTGCGGGCAATAGAAAAGCCCCGCGCGAGGGCGGGGCTTTTCGAAACCGTGAGTGGTTTGGTCGTTTTTTAGAAGGAGTAGCCGATGCGGATACCGCCAGCGATGGCGCTGTTGTCGGTGAAGCTGGCGCCTGCGGTCGTGTCGGTGTCTCCGATTTCGACGTAACGCAGGCCTGCTGTCACCTTGTAAGCGTCCTGCGTATAAGTTGCAGCAAGGCCGATGGATGTGAAGCCATCTGTCGGGCCGAGGTTGCCGAAGATGTCACCGCTGGACTCTTCGTGCGACAGCGTGACCGCGCCGGACCATGTTTCGTTGAAGCGACGACCGACACCGAGATTGAAGGTGGTTGTGTCGCTTTGGTAGGAGGCCAGTGCATTCGGGCTTGTGACCGGTGGCGTAACGTCAAATTCGGACCACTCAACCCAGCGCACGGAGCCAAACACAAGCGTGTCGGCGGCAACGCCTGTTTGGAACTCAAGTGTGAGCGCCTGTGGGATGACCGAGGTGAAGCTCCCGGGGGCTTGTGGAATGACGCCAAAGCCAGCGATGGCGATCGTTTCCGTTGTGTTGAGCGTGTGCTCGCGCTCGGATTCGTAGGTCAGTGCGACGCGCGCTGCGATTTCCGGCTTTTCCCACGCGACGCCCAAGACGTACCCAAGCTCGGTGGACTTGTCGGTCGACAGATCGTAGAGACCGCCCGGAAACGGCGGCGTTGCTGTTGGGTTGGGCGGCAAAGGAAGGCCGCCAATGACGCCTTCAAGCGTCTCAACGCGCAAACCGGCAATTGCGCTGACGTTTTCAACAAACTCATAGCGTGCGAGGCCTGTTACGGTCAGGGTTTTGAGCTCGGCCGTTGCGCCAGCGAAGGCGTAATCGGTGCCAAGAGGATAAGCGGTGTTGGCGCCTGCTGCCTGATTCACGGTGAGGCCGAGGGACAGTTGATCGCTGATCTGGCGTTTGTAGGCGAAGGACGGTGCGACATAGGTGTCAAGCATGTTGCCTGACGCTTCTCCGCCCAATGTACCGCTGACGTCTGGGCTGACGCCCCCGATTGAGAATTCTGCGTAGTCACCATCTTCGAACAGGAAACCGGTTGAAAATACGGTTCGTTCGATACCACCCGCGTTGACGGCTGTGGCGCCCACTCCAAGTGCGGCTGCCGCCAAAATAGTCTTCCTCATGACCCAGAATCCCCCCGGTCTTTTTTTGAATGTGTGGGAGCGTTTAAAAACTGCCCTCTTTTTGGTCAATTAGGACGCCACGTCACAAAGTCCCGCCCGGGTTTTTGCGTCACAAAAGCGTCACACAGGCCGGGATCGTTTCTGTTCGAACCAGATGTTGAG
>JABDQU010000273.1 GCA_013042105.1 Boseongicola sp. | reverse complement strand
GCGAGAAGCCGCGGGCGAATTTCAGCTTCGAAAGCCCAGAGGCCGACGCTGGTGGCGTCGCGCCCCTGCCCTGCGGTTCCGAGGATCGTCGGGCCCCAGCCGAGGCGTGCGTAAATACGGACCATGCGGGCATCGAAGACGCCGACGGAATGGGACAAATGGTTGTTCAGGCCAAGCTCCATGCCCCCGAGCATGAGGGCTGCCGAGACTTTTGCGGGTGCGGCGGGTGCAAGACAGAAGCGGGTACATTCCCAGATGAATGGACTTTTGATCTCGACGCCATCGGTCAGGTGCAGGAAATGATCGTTCACCATAGTGTCGCCGGTTGTAGGCAGGAAGCGCATGGAACCGCCGTGGCGTCCGGTTGCGTCTTCCCAGATGACGTAGAGCGGATTGGCGTCGTCGTAGTCGTCGCGTTCGGCGCCATCGTCGCGCAACGAGACGTCCCAGCCGAGGCGGTCGTGGAACTGGGTGGCGCGATCGACGAACATCGAGCGGGCAAGGCGTGGGAAGCGGTGAAGGTCGTCGGCGTAAATATAGCGAAGCATGTGGTCCCTCCAGTGGATGTGCTGGAGAGAGTGCTAAGCGGCGTTTGTTAACGCCTTCGGATCAGACCGTGCGGCATGGTTATCAAATGATTAACAACCCTTGGCTCAGGGCGCGGGCGACCGCGTGGGTTGTATTCATCGCCGTGAGTTTGAAGCGTGCGCTTTCGATGTAGACACGCAAGGTATGTTCCGAAATCAAGAGACTGTCCGCTGCCTGCGCGCGGTTATAGCCCATGGCGAGCATGGTCAACGCGTCGGTTTCGCGGGGGCTGAGGCTGACAGCTTGCACCTGATCGGTACCGCGTTCCAGTTCGAGGGCTTTTTGGTTCACGAAGTGCGACACAAGGAGGAGGTCGCGGACGTGTTCCTGAGTGTAGGTGGCCCATTTATCGTCCGAGGCATTTCCCGAGACGGTGAATAGTGCAAATTGGCCAGAGGGGCCGCGGATCGGGACTGAGAAACCCTGATTACCGATACCGCTATCGATGGCTTCGCCGTGGAAGTTTCTGACGTTCTTGTTGGTCCAGTCCAGACGTTTCCAGTCGATTGGATGGAAGCGGCGATAGCAGGCCTGAACGACGGGATCGATGCGAGCGTAGTCTTCGTCCAGATAGTGTTGCACCCATTCCGGTGCGTAGGTCGGCGCGGCGTATTGTTCGCCTGTCGAATTGACCGAATGATAGACGACATGTTCGACGTCTAGTGTGTCGCGCAGAGCGACGACCTGATCGTTTAATTCACCGAGTGTCTCAACCCTCTGCAGTTGCTCGATGTAGGAATCCAACATGTCCAATACCCTGTGCCGTCGAGTGAGGCGACATTCCCTGGCTCGCACTTATATCGATTTCCGCGACCTGTTTTGCCACGACCAGCTGACGCTCAAGCGCGGGCAGATCGTTCTGTTCAGCAAAGGTCGTCAAATCCGCTAAGACTTCGAGTATCCATTCGTTCGCCATGATCGACTTTCTTTTTCAAAGGTTAATGAACCATTAATACAACCTTAGCATGTGGGCTTTTTTGAGCCTATTCACCGATTTCAACTCCCCAGAAATAGTGAGGGGCTGTTTTTCAAGTTGTTGAAATCAAAAGACCCCGCTCAAAACAAGCGGGGCCTTGGCCTGGAAATCGGGGGGGAACCCTGCGGATTGATTCCCTAGAAACAAACCGTTTCTTATATGGAAACACTCGCTTCCAGCGTGTCCTCGAGTGTGCGCAAGCCAGTCCTTGGTGACTGAACCAGCACAGCCATGTTACCCGGCTTGTGTTCGTTACGCAGCATCTTCATATGCGCTTCGGGTAGGTCAGCCCATGTGAAGACCTCGGACATGCATGGGTCAAGGCGACGCTCGACCATAAGCTTGTTGGCCGCGCTGGCTTGTTTGAGATGCGCAAAGTGGCTGCCCTGAAGGCGTTTCTGGTGCATCCACATGTAGCGGACGTCAAAGGTGCAGTTGAAGCCGGTCGTGCCCGCGCAGATCACGACCATGCCGCCCTTTTTGCAGACGAATGTTGAAACCGGGAAGGTCGCCTCGCCAGGGTGTTCAAACACCATGTCGACGTTGTTGCCCTTGCCAGTGATGTCCCAGATCGCCTTGCCGAATTTGCGGGCTTCCTTGAACCAGTCTGCGTATTCGGGCGTGTTCACGGTAGGCATTTGGCCCCAGCAGTTGAAGTCGCGACGGTTCAGGACGCCCTTGGCCCCGAGACCCATGACAAACTCGCGCTTGTCTTCGTCGGAGATCACGCCAATCGCGTTCGCACCGGCCGTGTTGATAAGCTGGATTGCATAAGAGCCAAGACCACCGGATGCGCCCCAGACAAGGACGTTTTGGCCCGGCTTCAAATCGTGTGGCTCGTGACCGAACAACATCCGATATGCGGTCGCCAGGGTTAACGTGTAACAGGCGCTTTCTTCCCAGCTAAGGTGCTTTGGGCGCTCCATCAATTGCTGAGCCTGAACGCGGGTAAACTGCGAGAAAGACCCGTCAGGCGTTTCGTAGCCCCAGATGCGCTGCGATGTCGAAAACATCGGATCGCCGCCGTTACATTCTTCGTCGTCACCATCGTCCTGGTTGCAGTGGATGACAACTTCGTCACCGACTTTCCAGCGTTTCACCTTGTCGCCGACCGCCCAGACGATGCCGGCGGCGTCAGAGCCCGCGATATGATAAGGCTGTTGGTGGCCGTCAAAAGGGCTGATTGGCTGGCCAAGCGCAGCCCAGACTCCGTTGTAATTTACGCCAGCGGCCATCACCAGAACGAGCACTTCGTGGCTGTCGATTTCGGGCGTGTCCACGGTCTCAAGCTGCATCGCCGTATCCGGATCGCCATGACGTTCGCGACGGATGGCCCAAGCGTGCATTTTTGCGGGAACGTGACCCATCGGAGGCATCTCGCCCACTTCGTAAAGGTCTTTGATCGGAGATGTATAGTTCACAGTGTTTGCCTTTTCGTCCAACGCCATCGCTTGATTCCCTTGACTATATCACGCTGCATCGCAGAATCTCGCGACACTTTGGAAGGGAGTAACCTTGGCAAAGTAACTTTGCAAACAATTTTTGATCTATTTTGTAATTTTATGTCTTTGCGGATTTCTTTTCCGTGGCCAATTCGGGAATGGACGCCACTGCATCTGCAGCAAGGAATTGTCGGACCGAGTTTGCATAAAAGGCGGCGATGTCTGTTTCGACGATGCGGTAGGTGCTGTCTGATTGAGACAGGATATTGCGAACCACGAGACCATCGAGAACCGCATTAAGTGCTGTGTCGTCGCCATCCGCCAGGCCAAAGTCGGGCGGCTGGTGGCGGAGTTGATCGCGCAGGTTTTTGATCTGATGGGCGATCCCGCTGAGCGTTCCGGTTCCGCCGGATTGAAGAAGTGCGACCATTATGAGCGGCACCGAAACCACGGGCACCGCCGCTTCGATGTCATCTTTCAAACGCTCCCCCAATAGCTCGACCAGATCGCGGTCGTCGGCGGTGTTTTGGGCGAGATCGGTGAGCGACACCGGCTTGCCAAACGTGACACCGGCAACACCGAAACGAGTTTCGCGACCGCGGAGTCTTCGCCACACATAGCGAAAGGTGAAGCGGATGCCTTCTGGGGCTGACGCGCGGAACCGACGGGTGCCGGATCGGCCTGCTGCGACAAGCACGCGGTCTTCGACAACCCGGTCGTAATTCAGAGATACGGGCACGAACACGACGTCGTGCCCGTCAGCCCGCCAGCCCTGAACGATGTAGCTGAGGATGCCCAGTTTGGGGGGGCCAACAAGCCCTGTCCGACTGAGACCTCCTTCGGGGAAGACGGCTTGGGTCACACCGGCTTCGGTTGCCTTTTTTACGTATGATGACAGGACTTTGCGGTAGAGTTCCGTATGCGACCTTCGACGAATGAAGTAAGCCCCCATCGCGCGGACAATGCGACTGAGCGGCCAGACCTGCGCCCATTCTCCGGCGGCGTAGCTGAGAGCGGATCGGTCACCGGCGAGATAGGTGACCAACACGTAGTCGAAGTTTGAGCGGTGGTTGATGACAAAGACGAGGGTAGCGTTTTTGTCGACCGCTTTCAGAGCTTCGTCGTCGATGCGGTGAAGGCGCACATCAAAGAGTTTGTTTGACAACCAACGGGTCGCACGGACCGCGACGCCAAAATAGGCGGTGGCGCTGAAAGAAGGGACAATTTCGCGGGCGTAGCGTTTGGCCTTCTCGAAGGCGACGTCTTCCCGCACGCCTTCGTTCTCGGCGTATTCGGTCACGGCACGCACAACTTCAGGGTCGTAGATGACACGTTGGATCATGTCCTGACGGCGCAGCAGTTTGAACGGCTGGATCGGGCGCTCAAGGCGCTTGTTCAATTCGCCGACCAAACGCTCGGCGCGGCGGCGAAAATACCAGCGGACAGATGGAAACAGCAGATGCGTGGACGCAGTCACAGCCGCGAACACCAGAACAAGAACAAGAAGCCAGAGCGGCAAGGTGACCGGTTGTGTCATGGCGTGACAGTGACAGTGTGTTTGGAGAAGGACAATCCCGTCATGCCGCGACGCAGCGAATTGACAGTGATACAAAATGACTTTAAATCGCTTCTGGACGCAATTTTATTTCGGAACGTTGCAAAGGGAATCGCGCATGTCGCAGGTGCAGAATAAGACCACCCCAAAAACCGCCGATCGGCCATGGTTGTTTCGCACCTATGCCGGACATTCGACGGCAAAGGCATCGAACGCATTGTATCGCGGCAACCTTGCCAAAGGTCAGACAGGTTTGTCTGTGGCTTTCGATTTGCCGACCCAGACGGGCTATGACAGCGATCATCGATTGGCGCGCGGTGAAGTTGGCAAAGTGGGTGTTCCGGTCGCCCATCTGGGCGATATGCGTGCGTTGTTTGATGATATTCCGCTGGACCAGATGAACACGTCGATGACGATCAACGCGACGGCGCCATGGCTTTTGGCGCTGTATGTGGCGGTTGCCGAGGAACAGGGCGCGGATGCCTCCAAGCTTCAGGGGACAGTGCAGAACGACATCATCAAAGAGTATCTGTCACGCGGCACCTATGTGTGCCCGCCTCGCCCGTCATTAAGAATGATTACCGACGTCGCGGCCTGGACGCGTGAACACCTTCCGAAATGGAACCCGATGAACGTATGTTCCTATCATTTGCAAGAAGCCGGAGCGACACCGGAACAGGAACTGGCCTATGCTCTGGCGACCGCCCAGGCTGTTCTGGATGATCTGCAGAAGAAGGTTCCGGCCGAGCATTTTCCGGCAATGGTGGGACGCATCAGTTTCTTCGTGAACGCTGGCATTCGCTTTGTGACTGAGCTGTGCAAAATGCGCGCCTTCACAGAGCTTTGGGATGAAATATGTCATGAGCGGTACGGAGTCGAGGACGAGAAATTCCGCCGCTTTCGCTATGGAGTTCAGGTGAATTCTCTTGGACTGACAGAGCAGCAACCCGAGAATAATGTCTATCGTATCTTGTTGGAAATGCTGGCAGTTACTCTGTCGAAGAACGCGCGCGCGCGAGCCGTGCAGTTACCTGCCTGGAATGAAGCGCTTGGATTGCCGCGCCCATGGGATCAACAATGGTCGCTTCGGATGCAGCAGATTTTGGCGTATGAAACGGACCTGCTGGAATACGGAGATCTGTTCGACGGAAATCCTGTGATTGCCGCGAAGGTTGAGGCGCTGAAAGACGGTGCCCGCGCCGAACTAGCGCATATCGACGCCATGGGCGGTGCCGTTGAAGCGATTGAGCATATGAAGATGCGTCTGGTCGAAGCGAATGCGGACCGAATTCGACGTATTGAGCGCGGCGAAACAACGGTCGTTGGCGTTAACAAGTATGAAGCCGGAGAGGCCTCGCCGTTAACCAGTGGGCCGGAGGCGATCATGGTTGCCGATCCTGAGGCGGAAGCGGATCAGATAGCGCGACTTGAGGCCTGGCGGGCGGATCGGGATCAGGACGCAGTGCAGAAGGCCTTGGCGGATTTGCGGGCCGCTGCGCGCGACGGTGTCAACATAATGCCGGCTTCGGTTGCGGCGGCAAAGGCTGGCGCAACGACAGGCGAATGGGGCGATGTGGTTCGCGGCGTGTTCGGACAATACCGGGCACCAACCGGCGTGTCGCAATCACCATCGAACAAGACCGAAGGGTTGGATGAGCTACGGGCAGAGGTTGAAGCCGTTTCGACCAAATTGGGCGAGCGGCTGAAGTTTCTTGTGGGCAAACCGGGTCTGGACGGACACTCGAACGGGGCCGAGCAAATCGCAACGCGCGCACGGGATGCGGGCATGGACATCACCTACGAAGGCATTCGTTTGACACCAAGCGAGATAGTTGCGGCAGCGCAAGAAAATGGTTCGCATGTCATTGGTTTATCTATACTTTCCGGAAGTCATATGCCCCTTATCAAAGAGCTTTTGGGCGAGCTTTCCGAAAATGGACTGGGACATATTCCCGTTGTTGTTGGCGGGATTATCCCGGATGATGATGCAGAGCAGCTACTGAAAATGGGCGTCGCACGGGTTTATACGCCGAAGGATTTCGAGCTGAACAGGATCATGTTCGATATCGTGGAGCTCGCGGACCCAGGACGCGTGGCGGCTGAATAGGCCACGTTAAGGTTCCTTAATTAAGGAACCTTAATTGCCAATTTTACGAACGAGTTCGTTGTAGGTGTAGCTTTGCTGAATATTGTCTTCGGGCGCGGACTGGAATCTTGGATCAAACTGCAGGCACCCGATTCCGCAGACTTGAAACGCGATCATGTCTTCCGTGTCGATATACCACAAACGGCCTCCGGGCGTGCTGACGTAGCCGTCAATCCCTAGATCTTCATCGCTTTCCATATCACCACCGCTTGGAATTTCCGACCATGCGTTCGGGTCATATCCAGCATGCGTGTGATAGGATGCAACGATTTCAATATCTTGAGGTGCCGTCATATCGCACCAATCCGTTCCACCCCGAACCGCTTCAGTTGCGACCAGATTGCCTGCGTCATCCAGACCGATGTAGCCGCAATACTCAACATTGTCGCGAAAAGACGGACCCTGCAGATCGCTTAGGATACTGCGCGCGAACTCAAGCTCGGCCTGAGCATCTGCCAAGACCGGCGTGGCTGCGAGGAGTATTGCGAAACCTGCGGCGAATCTTTGGGCCATTGGCAACCTTCCTTTAACGAAGTAGCACTTTAGATGTCTTAACACTTTGAACAAAAGAGGCCTGTCATGACCATTCATATCGGCGCTAAGGAAGGCGAAATTGCGGAAACAGTGTTGCTTCCGGGTGACCCTTATCGGGCCAAATGGGCCGCTGAGACGTTCCTTAAGGACGCGCGTTTGGTTAACGAGGTGCGCGGAATGCTTGGGTTTACTGGCACTTGGAAGGGAAACCCCGTCACAATCCATGGTTCTGGGATGGGAATGCCAAGCCTTTCCATTTATGCGAACGAATTGATTAAGGATTATGGGGCAAAGACGCTTATCAGGATTGGATCCTGTGGGGGCATGCAAGAAAAGGTTAAGGTGCGGGAGGTCATTTTGGCGATGACAGCTTCGACGCTTTCAACGCCTTCAGCTGGCATCTTCAAGGAGTTCAAGTTCGCGCCTTGTGCCGACTATGGCCTTTTGCGCGCTGCGGCGGATGCCGCTGAAAACAAGGGTGTTTCTACGCATGTTGGCGGGATCTATTCGTCGGATGTGTTCTATGATGAACGGCCAGACTTGAACGAACAGATGATGCGCCATGGCATTCTGGGTGTCGAAATGGAAGCGGCGGAGCTTTACAATCTGGCGGCTCGCTATGGACGCAGGGCCTTGGCTGTTTTGACCGTTTCGGACCATCTGATCACGGGTGAAGCGCTGCCAAGCGATCAACGCGAGAAGAGCTTTGGGGATATGGTGGAGATCGCGCTTGAGGCGGCCTTCGCATAGCTTTTTCGTTTAATATCAAATAGTTACATAACTGCACCGCCCCGAAGCGTCGGAGCGGTGCTTTACTCTGATTTAGGCGGTCGGGGTCGCGGCGGCGGGCAGTTTGCGACGAAACCATTTTCTGGGTTCGCGATCCGGGCCATGCCAGTCTTCGTTTCGCGTTATCCACATCGTGCCAGCCAGCGCGAGAAAGGCCAGCGTCGATCCTGCAAGCAGGGCGTAGTCGGCACTTTGCAGGATCAAATAAAGAACCCCGTAAACGATTATTAACATCGCCGCCAAAGTTGTCGTGCGTTTACCAAGTTTAAGCGCAGTCGCTCCAAAAATGGTTAACAGTGCGATCGTGGCAGCAGAGGCAAAAAGATAGGCCGCCCCGAAGCCGATCTGCTCGGCGTAGGAGGCCATGAGCAGGACGAAAACAGACTGCGCGAGACCGATCATGAGATACTGGACCGGGTGCGCGGGCGTATTGCCGACGCGGTCGAGCAACAAGACGGTGAGGAAGGTCAACCCTATGAAAAGAATGCCATATCGCGCAGAACGATAGGCCTTTTGGTAAAAGTCGTTAGGCGTAATGAACCGCACCCCCATCGAGGCGACGGAACGCGCGGAATGGTCGAGCGCTTCCCGGCTGATTTGCGGGAAGGGGCGAGCCAAATGGGGGACAGTCCAGCTGGCTTTAAAGCCGTCTTCGTTAACCTCTCTCGCATCGGGCAGAAAACTGCCAAAAAAGCTGGGATCAGGCCAATCGCTGACAAGCGAGAGGTGCGTCGTGCGGCCCGTGGCAGTCGCCGCAATGTGCTGAGCCCCGTTCAGTTTCAGCTTCAAAAGCAAGGGTCCCATTTCACGCGGATCGCCCGTGTTTGCGGTGATCCCGCCACCAGAGTTCTTGCTAGACGTCGAGATGGGTTCCAGGGTTAATGCTTGACCATTGGCCGTAAGTTCCGCCTCGCCGCGCAACGCCCGGTTGGAAGTCAGATGGACGTCGATACGTGCCTCTTTCCAATGCACCACCTCATCGCCACTTAGAGCATCGCTTGCGGATAGAGCGTTGAAATTGAACGCAATCTGAACGTCGGCGGTGTAGACGGGCACCTCAAAGATACCGCGTGCGCGCGTTTCCGAGGCGGTGCTGACGTCGATATCGAGCGTCTCGGAAAAAAGGTAAATTGACGGTCGCCGTTCGGTGACAGTTTCCTCAAATCGCTCGTAGACGGGTTTGCCGTTTTCATCCTGTAGCGTCAGTCCGGTCAAGGCATCAACGGCCTCGCGGCGGCGGTCGTAAGTGACGTCTTCTGTCACCGGGATGACAAGGACGGGGCCACTGATTTGTTGCGCCCCACCCCATTCGCCGCTGATCTCATTAACCGCCTGTCGGGAGTAATTGGCGCGGTCGTTGATGACGGATGAAACCAGGTTAAGAGGTATGAACATCAAAAGGGCGAGAAGCCCAACGGCGATGAAGCGGAAGCCTGCGGATTGAAACATGACGTGTCCCTTGTTTTTAACGTGACGGGACGGGTTTGGCAGGTTGGATTGCAGGCCATGTGGCGGGGTTCGGGATGTTTTGTGCAGGGCCTGTGCGGGGTTTCGTTCGGCGAAATGCGCCGTCGGTATAGCGTCGGTAACACGTCGGTATGACGTCGGTGCGACCGTTCGGTAGAAATAACGGGAGGTTAAAAAGCGGCCTTGATGAAACCGTCTATCGATCCGGGTTTTTGCAGGATTTGGGGCTACTGTCGCAGGACAGGCGCGCGCCGCAAAAGCTGCAAACCCAGTCCCCCGCCGCGCGGTCCTGTCGCCAGCGGCAATTCCGCGTGAGGGTCGTGGCGGTGCGCTTCCAATAGAGGTAGGCGAGGACACCAAATAAAAGGGCGAGGAGAAGGATGGGCATGCACGTTCATAGCAAGGTTAACGATGAACGCGCCAGTTGGGTTTTGTGATCAAATGCAGCGCGGGACCACGCTCAACAATTACTTTTCCGACCTCATCCACTCAGACACCCGGCCCTTCTCCGTTCGGTAGGCGGACACGGTGTGTGAAGTTGGCAACCGACAGACGTGCGCGCCAGCGGCTTTGCGGCTTTAACTACCGTCAAAAGGAGCGTGATCAACAAAGATCGTTGCGCCGGTCACATCAGTTGATTTGGAGGCGGCCGTCCCAACGATGACAAAGACGCTTCCGCAAAAAGGCTCTCGCGATATCACCCAGCGAATAGCCTCCGGCATTCGAGTCAAGACTGACCGACATATCCGGCGAACCACGGGAGAAACTGGTATCCGCCGCAGAACAGGCGCGCATCATTTGATGGACCACGGGGTCGGTGGCGCAGTGGTCAAAAAAGCTTCCATGGTCGCTTGTAAGATCGCTGTCTTGATCTTTAAGCCCGGACCTAACATCAAAAAAACGCGCGGCCCTGTCCGGGTCGTTCCCATACCACCCTCACGACAGAAAAAAGGAACCCACCCCAATCCAGAGGCGGATCCCTTTTCCGGTCATTACCGGCCACGGCCATCGGCGTCCCCGCCTGTACCGCAGGGCCAGTGCTAAAACTTCTTGGTTACGAAAGCGTTATTATTGGCCCAAAAATATCCTGGGGGAGCCGACCGAAGGGAGGTGGGGGCGAAGCCCCTTTTTTCTTCAGACGACGCGCTCAACCATCATTCTCTTGATTTCTGCGATGGCCTTGGCCGGGTTCAAACCCTTGGGGCAGGTCTTGGCGCAGTTCATGATGGTGTGGCAGCGGTAGAGCTTGAAGGGATCTTCAAGCTCATCAAGACGCTCGCCCGTGGCTTCGTCGCGGCTGTCGATGATCCAGCGGTAAGCATGAAGAAGTGCTGCTGGACCGAGGTAGCGGTCGCCGTTCCACCAGTAGCTTGGGCAGGAGGTCGAGCAGCTGGCGCACATCACGCATTCATAAAGACCGTCGAGTTTCTTGCGGTCCTCAATCGACTGGCGCCATTCTTTTTGAGGGCGGTTCGTCTTGGTCTCCAGCCATGGCATGATTGAGGCGTGCTGCGCATAGAAGTGGGTCAGGTCGGGGATCAGGTCCTTGATGACCGGCATGTGGGGCAGCGGGTAGATTTTGATATCACCCTTCACTTCGTCCATGCCATAGATGCAGGCTAGCGTGTTGATGCCGTCGATGTTCATTGCGCAGCTTCCGCATATGCCTTCGCGGCAGGAACGACGGAAGGTCAGCGTGGGGTCGATCTCGTTCTTGATCTTGATCAGGGCGTCCAGAACCATGGGACCACAGGTGTCCATGTCGACGTGGTAGGTGTCGACGCTTGGGTTTTGGCCATCGTCTGGGTTCCAGCGATAGATCTGCACTTTGCGCAGGTTGGTCGCGCCTTCCGGGGCGGGCCAGGTTTTGCCGGTGCGGATGGTCGAGTTCTTGGGGAGGGTCAGTTGGACCATGGTGGCTCTCCTTTAAAGGACGCTCAGGATAGCGGGCAGGCCATCCGTCGCGATACATTCGATGGTTTCTGGGCGCGAGGCGACGCGGATGACGATCTCGGCTGTGGAGGCGGTCGGTCCGGTCACCGCGTCGGCGGCAAGGGCGAGGATTTCCTGGGCATTGGCATTGTCGATGATGCAGTCGGTGGCCGTCTCGACGGGGATACCCGGGAAGCGCTCTTCGAGCACCGGGCGCACGGCCTGTTTGGCGGCATCACGGGCGAGGCCGTCTTGCTGCGTGGCAGTGCAGGCGGTCAGCGTGATCGTTGCCAAGAGTGCGAGACGTTTCATCAAAGCTCCAGTGGGCGGATCGGTGCCTGCCCGGTTCTGCGGCGCACGCAGTCTGCGTAGACTTGCTCGGGGTCTTTGCCCAAGAGGAAGTCGGAGGAAATGCCGATCTCGA
Organism: Boseongicola sp.; assembly: GCA_013042105.1. GTDB lineage: Bacteria > Pseudomonadota > Alphaproteobacteria > Rhodobacterales > Rhodobacteraceae > Boseongicola. Next base: position 1,637 of record JABDQU010000273.1, on the reverse strand, counting down.
TACGGTTTGTCACGTCGCCACCGCTGTTGACGCCGATGCCGATTTCGCCGGTTGGGCCGACGGCTTTGCGCGCTTCGTCTTCACACAAGTCGGCGGCCCGTTCGGCTGAGATCGGGCCGCAGGCGGCCAGCGTTGCCAAGACGGCAGTTGCTATGGTCGCCTTTTTGATCAATAGACGCGCGCCTTTGGTGCGATCTTCTTGAGGTCAATGCCACCCTCATCCGCCTTGGTCAGCGGATCGAGGTGCACAGGGCGATAGTCAAGCGTGACCTTGTCACCGACGGTGGCCAGCGAGTGTTTACGCCATTCATCGTCGTTGCGGTCGGGATAATCCTCGTGGGCGTGGGCGCCGCGGCTTTCCTTGCGGGCTTCGGCGCTGACGACGGTGGCAAGTGCGTTCGGCAGGAGGTTGGACAGTTCAAGCGTCTCCATGAGGTCCGAGTTCCACACGAGACTGCGGTCGCTCACTTTGATGTCACTGAATTTGCCGGCGACGTCATACATCTTTTCGACGCCTTCGCCGAGTGTCTTGTCGGTGCGGAAGACGGCGGCGTCGGCTTGCATTGTTTTCTGCATTTCGAGGCGAAGCTCGGCGGTTGGGGTCTGGCCATCGGCGTGGCGCAGTTTGTCGAAGCGGTCGAGGGCTGCATCGACGCTCGCTTGGTTGAGGGTTGGGTTTGAGGTGTTCGGATCGACGACTTCACCGGCTTTGATGCCAGCGGCGCGACCAAAGACCACCAGATCGATGAGGCTGTTGGAGCCGAGGCGGTTGGCCCCGTGGACAGATGCACAGCCCGCTTCACCGACGGCCATGAGGCCCGGTGTAATGCGGTCGGGATCGTCGGCGGTCGGGTTCAGCACTTCGCCCCAGTAGTTCGTCGGGATGCCACCCATGTTGTAGTGGACCGTTGGAAGGACCGGGATCGGTTCTTTGGTGAGGTCGACGCCAGCGAAGATGCGCGCGCTTTCCGAGATGCCCGGCAGGCGCAGGGCCAGTGTTTCGGGTGGCAGATGGTTCAGGTGCAGGTGGATATGGTCGCCTTCAGCGCCAACACCACGGCCTTCGCGGATTTCCATCGTCATGCAGCGTGATACGACGTCGCGGCTGGCGAGGTCTTTGTAGGTGGGGGCGTAGCGCTCCATGAAGCGTTCACCTTCGGAGTTGGTGAGGTATCCGCCCTCGCCGCGCGCGCCTTCGGTGATGAGGCAGCCAGCGCCGTAGATGCCGGTCGGGTGAAACTGGACGAACTCCATGTCCTGCAAGGGCAGGCCTGCGCGCGCCACCATGCCGCCGCCGTCGCCGGTGCAGGTGTGGGCGGAAGTCGCGCTGAAATAGGCGCGGCCATAACCGCCGGTGGCTAGCACCGTCATCTTGGCGTTGAACACGTGGATCGAGCCGTCATCCAGGCACCAGGCGATCACGCCCTGGCAGGTGCCGTCTTCGGCCATGATCAGGTCGAGCGCGAAATACTCGATATAGAACTCGGCGTTGTTCTTCAGGCTTTGGCCATAGAGCGTGTGCAGGATCGCGTGGCCCGTCCGGTCGGCGGCGGCGCAGGTGCGCTGCACCGGCGGGCCCTCGCCGAATTCAGTAGTGTGACCACCGAAGGGGCGCTGATAAATCTTGCCCTGCTCGG
>JABDQU010000271.1 GCA_013042105.1 Boseongicola sp. | reverse complement strand
CAAAGGCGTCAACAGTGAAATTTGCATTTCTTTCGTTTGAAGGGCCTTTTGTGAAACTTTTCGCGACATTTCTGCTGTGACGGCGCGTTCGCCCTTTCGGCCACCTTCTCATGAGTTATTGTCTCTTGCATGGAAGATGCCGCAACAGACTCACTACCTAAACGCCCTTCGCGTAGAGGTATCACATTGAAACAATGGGCCTTTATCCTGTGGCGCGTTCTGCGTCGCATGGGCCCCGACCAGCTGGGAGTGATCGCCGCAGGCGTTGCCTTCTATTCACTTTTGGCCGTTTTCCCGGCCATCGCCGCGCTTACAGCCCTTGCCGGTTTGTTCACCGAGGCCGACGCCGTTGTCGGGCAACTCCAGTTCTTCACGCAGTATCTGCCCGACGAAGCCGCGCTGATCCTGATCAATCAGGCCAACAAGGTCGCCAGCTCTTCTGACGAAGGCCTGTCGCTGGCTCTGACCCTTGGTGTTGCCTTCGCCATCTACCTGTCCACCCGCGCCACAACCAGCTTGATCCACGGCCTCAACATCGCCTTTCAGGAACAAGAGAGCAGGGGCCTCATTACCTATTGGAGCACCGTCATTCTGCTCACAGCCTCGCTCTTGTTTGGTGTAGTGATCCTTGCTCTTCTGCTCATTGGTTTGCCGACGGCACTGGCGTTCATCCCTGTCGATGTCGGCACAGAGCAAACACTCGCCGCGGCCCGCTGGATCCTTGTTGCCACAGTGGTCATCGCGGGCATGTCGATCCTTTATCGGTGGGGTCCGTCACGCGCCTCTGCCAAATGGAAATGGCTGACACCGGGGACGATGATTTCAAGTGTGCTTTGGTTTCTCGGAACCATCGGCTTTTCGATCTACGTGGCGAATTTTGGTAATTACAACCAGACCTTCGGCAGTCTTGGCGGTGTTATCATCTTGCTGACATGGCTATGGCTCTCGGCCTTCATCGTCCTTCTCGGTGCCCTTCTGGACGCTGAAGTCGACGCCGAGATTGACGCTCAGATCTGACCGGTTCCTTGCAGCACACCATGCTCCATCGCATAACGCGTCAGCCCCGCAGTTGAACTGATCCCCAGCTTGCGTTTGATGTTCTTGCGGTGGGTTTCAACCGTGTGGATCGATATATCCAATGTTTCGGCCACCTCGCGGTTCGACTTGCCTTGCGCCAGTTGCAAAAGCACCGTCTGCTCGCGGGATGTTAACGTCTCGCGCCCGTCCGAGATGCGCGGACTGAGAGATGACGTCGCGCCGGTGCACATATACGTTCCCCCCGCCATGACCTCATCAATCGCGGTCTTGATCTCGTCTGTTGGCACGTCCTTCAGGATATAGCCTTTCGCCCCATGGCTCATCGCGGTCGAGATATACTCGGGACTGTCGTGCATGCTCAGGATCACGATCAAGGTCTCTGGACGCCGCTCTAGGATCATCTCGGTCGCGGCCAAACCGGTGACTTCCGGCATGTTCAGATCCAGTAAAACAACGTCCGGTCGCAAGGCCTCGGCTTGCTCCACGGCCTCACGCCCATTGGACAAAGTGGCCACGACTTCAATGTCATCATAGGTCTCCAGGATCGCCTCGATCCCTTCGGCCACCATGGCATGATCGTCCACGATCATAACGCGAACTGCATCGCTCATGCGCTTTCCTTTACAGCTGAATCGGGGCGCAACAGATGGCTAAGAGGCACCTCTGCCTCGATATTCGTGCCCGACGGCGATGACAAAATCCGCAACGTTCCATCCAGTTGCGCAATGCGCTCTTCCATGTTCCTCAAGCCCAAGCCCCCGCGCGCGCTGTCGGGTTGAAAGCCTGTCCCATTGTCCTGCACCCTCAGCGTCGCACCCTTCTTGTGACCAAAGATGCGCACCTTTACCTCGCTCGCGCCCGAGTGCCGTTCGATGTTGGTCAGTGCCTCCTGCGCGACCCGGAACAAAGCCGTCTTCGCGTCATCGTCAAGCCGGTTGCGGAACACGACGGTTTCAAGATCGGTCTCAATCCCGGTGCGTTCGGTGAATTCATCGGTCAACGTCTTTAACGCAGGCCCAAGCCCAAGATCATCCAGCGTTCCCGGTCGCAGATCCCGACTGATGCGCCGCACTTCCTGAATGGCCGTTGTCAGGTTCGCGATGCCCTTTTCAAGGCTCTCAGAAGCGCGCGTATCTCCAAGTTTCATACGCCGCTGGGTTAGATCAAAGGCATAGCGCGCGCTGACCAAAATCTGGCTGATCCCATCGTGCAACTCGCGCGCCACCCGCCCGCGTTCTTCTTCCTGCGTGTCGATAATGCGCTGCGTCAACTGCTTCAGCCGCGCATCCGCAAGCGAGCGTTCGCGAATATTCACCCAGAGCCCCGCAACGAAAACCGCCAGCAAGGCCAGCGCCGTAATCGCGCCTATATAGACAAACGTGCTTTGGATGCGGTCCTCAACGCCCGCCCGGGCCGCCGCTACCGTTGTGCGAATATCGTCGATGAAAATTCCCGTCCCAAGCGCCCACCGCCAATCCTGAAGTCCGATCACATACGTGACCATCTCGGCCTGTTCTCCGGTCGTCGGCTTGAACCATTGATGCGAATGATATCCGCCACCCGAGCGCGCGACGCGAATAAATTCCGACGTGATCGGCACGTCGTTTGTGTCTGTCAGACCCAGCCAGTTCTGGTTGATCAACTGTGTCTGGCGCGGTGCGACAAGGTTCTTGCCGTCATAGTCAAAGACAAAGAAATAGCCGTCCTGTCCGTAGATCATTGCCGCGAGGGTCTGCATCACTTCGCGCTTGGCGTCTTCGTCATCCGGCAGGGCATTACCATAGCGAGCACCAATCGCGGTGCGGGCAATCGAGATATAGTTGCGCAACTCTTCCTTTTTGGCCTCAAGCAATTGCTCTTCCAGCGAGACGATCTCGCGCTCGGCCAAAGCCCGCGACTGAACCGTCACAATCGCAGCAATTGCACCCATCGCCAGCAACAAGGGAACGGCTGCCATAAGGAAGAACTTTTGGCGGTAGCGGCGTGTAAGGTGATTGTCATCTATGCGGATGCGATCCGGCATGCGTTCCTCCTTCCTCAACGAATCGCAGCTATTCAGCGGTCCGACAAGCCGATTTCCCAACCAAGTCTTTCCCAATCTGACCCTAAAACCCTCCAGATGATTAAAAAATCACCGGAACTGGGTATTTTACTTTTTAAAGCCCCCCGCTAGGTTCCCCGACACTTGCAACGATCCGTCTGCCCAATGGGTGGACTGTTTCACATGGGAGGAAATAACCACATGGATCGTCGTTCATTCCTTAAGAATACGGCACTTGGCGGCACAGCCGCTGCAGCAACAACAGCACTTGCCGCTCCGGCATATGCACAAGGCAAGCGCACACTCACGCTTGTAACAACATGGGGCCGCGGCCTTGCTGGTGTGCATGATGCCGCTCAGCGCTGCGCGGATTCCATTACAGCCATGACCGATGGCATGCTGACAATTGACCTCAAAGCTGCTGGCGAACTCGTTGGCGCGTTTGAAGTCTTTGACGCGGTAAGCTCGGGTCAGGCCGACATGTATCACGGTGCGGAATACTACTTCCTGAACCAGCATCCCGCCTACGCGTTCTACACTGGCGTGCCGTTCGGCGCGACCGCTGCGGAAACAGCCACATGGTACTACCAGAACGGCGGCGCCGAACTCCATGACGAGCTGGGCCAGATTTTCGGTCTGAAAACGTTCCTTGCTGGTAACACCGGTACGCAGGCTGGCGGCTGGTTCTCGAAAGAGATCACAGGCCCGGAAGATTTCAACGGCCTCAAGTTCCGTATGCCGGGTCTTGGCGGTGCGGCTCTTGGTAAAATGGGTGCATCCATTCAGAACCTTCCAGGTGCTGAAGTGTATCAGGCGCTTGCGTCCGGCGCGATTGATGGAACCGAGTGGATTGGCCCATGGGCTGACGAGAAAGCCGGTTTCCAGGAAATTACCAAGTTCTACTACACATCGGGCTTCCACGAGCCGGGCGTTGGTCTTGCACTTGCAACCAACCGTGACGTCTTCGACAGCCTGTCACCAGCACACCAGAAGGTCATCGAGATCGCTGCGCTGGAGACACACCAGTGGAACCTGGCACAGTTTGTGGCCAACAACGGTGCAGCACTGTCGCGTCTTCAGTCCGGTGGCGTTCAGGCGCTGCAGTTCCCGGATTCGGTTTGGGACGCATTTGCAGTCGCCGCGCGCGAAGTGTTCGAAGAGAACATGGGCGACGACATCTTCAAGCGTACATTCGACAGCTACATGGCGTCGAACCGCTCGGTATCCGGCTGGCAGACGATCTCGGAATCGTATTTCGTTCAGCAGCGTAACCGCGTATTCGGTTAAGCTAACGATACAAGACCTACAGAGGGCTCGTCCCGGGCCCTCTGTTTCCCAATTCGGCGACTGACCAGGGGGTATTCGTCGTGATCGATCTGATCATTTGGCTGGCCCAAAACATACTACTCGCATTCTATAACTTTGCTTATGCTTTGTTTAACCCGGGGCTTTGGCTGGACTGGTCGAACAAAGAGTCGCTGATGCGTTTCATCTACTATGGTGGCTCGGTCGAATTCTTCTTTGTTCTCTTCACAACCTTTCTGGTCCTGACTGGCATCGGAATGTGGAAGAATTCCTTTATGTGGGGAATGGTCCGCGGGCTGGAAGGTTTCGCCAATACCATCGGTCGCTTCGCGGCCTGGGCCGGTCTCATTATGGTCATTCAGCAGATCATCATCATCTTCATGCAGCGTATATTCACGGCTGCCGAGATTGGTGTCGGCTTTGGATCGGTGTTTTCTAAGGATGTGTCTTGGTGGGCCGAAGAACTCAAGCTCTACAACGCGATGATCGTCACGCTTTGCGTGTCCTACACGTTCGTGCAGGGCGGACATGTTCGCGTCGATCTCGTTTACTCCGCAGTTAAATTCCGTACCAAGCGGGTTATTGATATGCTTGGCTCGCTGCTTTTCATGATGCCAGTTGCGATCATCACATGGATGTATGGCTGGTACTTCTTGTGGCGTCATCTCGTCGTGCCAAACCCGTCTGCCTCGGACACGCTTGAACGCTTGCTGCTCAAGTCCCGCGCGCTGCGCTGGAACGTCGAGACCATCGGCTTTAGTCCGAACGGCTTTAACGCTTACTTCCTCTTCAAAGTGCTTCTGGTCGCCTATGCTGGTCTCGTGTTCCTGCATGCGATTGCTTTCTTCTACCGCTCCTACCTCGAGTGGAAAGAAGGTGAGGAGAGCGAAGGCAAATACCTCGACAAAGACAAGCTGGGCGACGAAGACGCCGAACTTGTCGCGAATATTCATTAAGGGACCGGGCTTATGTTTCTTGGACTAGACGGCGTCGAGATTGGCCTGCTGATTGTTTTTCTCTGCCTCTTTGGCGGCATTCTCTCCGGCTTCCCGGTGGCTTTCGCTATTGGCGGTTCGGCCGTTATTTCCTTCGGGATTATTGCAGGGCTCGACAGCGCTGGGCTGCTCATTCATCAAGCCATCGATACAGGCTCGTCGGCCTACGCCGGTCTGATCGCCGAAGGGGTCAGATCGGACGCGATATCCGTCTTCCGCTACCCAGACTTGCCGCGCATTGGCGAACCCGTCTTCCCGCAAGGTTGGGAAACCGCGCTGGATCGCAACATCTCTTTCGTCGTGAACCGTATGAACGAACGGGTGCTCGCCGGACAGTCCATCGAGACACTGCTGGCGGTTTTGATGTTCGTTCTCATGGGCATCACGCTTGAACGCTCAAAAATCGCGAATGATCTTCTCCTGACCATGGCCCGGGTGTTTGGCCCGTTGCCGGGCGGCCTTGCAGTGTCGATCGTTGTTGTCGGTGCTTTCCTTGCGGCCTCAACTGGAATTGTTGGCGCAACCGTGGTCACCATGGGCCTTTTGGCGCTGCCTACGATGCTGCGAAATAACTACTCCCCCGAGCTTGCGACAGGTGTGATCGCGGCGTCCGGCACGCTGGGGCAGATCATCCCGCCGTCTATCGTTATCGTTCTGTTGGGCACACTCGCCGGCGATCTCTATTCGGCGGCGCAAGAAGAGCGGGCACAACTTGTCGGCTGCTCAGATGCGCTGACGTATCTCGGAGAACCCGCCGTGGTCTCGGTCGGGACACTTTTCCAGGCAGCGCTTTTGCCAGGCATCATGCTCGCGGTTCTCTATGCCCTCTATGCCTTTGGTTTTGCTCTGTTCAATCCGGCCAAAGCTCCGGCGGTGGAACTTGGATCCACCAACAGCGAAGTCATCACGCGCGCGGAAGGCCTGACATGGTTCCTTGGTGTGCCTGCGGCTTTGATCGGCGGTTTGATTGTCCTGTCCTCGGCAGGTGTAATCGGCAGTCAGAACGTCACGGTCGATAGCTTCTCGCAAGCAGGCCAGACTGCCAGCCTCAGAACTAACGTCTCGCCAGACTGTCAGGCGGCGATGATCGACCTTCACGGGCAGGAGGCGTGGGACACTGCCATATCCGAACAGCAAGCCATTGATGCTGCTGGCGGCGTTGCACAGGCCGTCGAACTAACCGACGAAGAACGTGTCGCCCAGCTTGCGCTCAATATTGAGGACGCAGCCCCCATCGGTACCGGTATCGCCATTGGCCTGGTTTTGCTGGCGCTGATCCTGACCACGGCACGGGGTATATCCCCATCGTCTGATCCCCGCCCGCTATGGATCGGCCTTGGCGCTCTCTTTGTGGGGCTGTTGGTCGATGCGCTATTTATCTCGCCCGTGACCTCACCAGGTCTCACGGTTGTGATGCTTGCGTTGCCACTGATCGTGTCCTTCTGGGCAATCCGCTATGGCTTTGGTCTACTGACGCAGAATGAACTGCTGCGAGTGGTCTTTCCACCGCTGGTCCTGATCGTCGCGGTGCTTGGCTCGATCCTTGGCGGCATCACTAACCCGACACCGGCGGCGGCGCTTGGGGCAGGCGGTGCGATCATGCTGGCGGCCTATCGCAAACTGAGTGACGAAGAGCGCTCGGGCAAGATCATCATCATGTCGACCTTCGCCCTTATCATCATGATCCTCGTCGGCATCAACTTTGACTTGCGGATAAACCAATCCGAGGTTGGATTTGAAAACTGGATGGCGTTCATCGTTGCAAAGGGCGCATATCTTTATGCGCTTTTCGGGCTGCTTTTTGGCTGTTGGACCTTGTTCCGCTCGGGCGTCTTAAGTCCGGTTGTGCGCGAGACGGCCAAGGTGACGTCGATGGTCTTTACGATCCTCATTGGCTCGCAGCTTTTGAACCTTGTGGTGATTTCGTTTGGCGGTGAACACTATATCCAGCAGTTCCTCAGAAGCTTTGACAACGAATACCGCGTATTCCTGATGGTGATGCTGGTGCTTTTCGTGTTGGGTTTTGTGCTCGATTTTCTTGAGATCATTTACATTGTGGTGCCCATCGTCGGTCCTGTCATCTACGGCGGAACCTTTGATCCGAAGTGGGTGACGATCATGATCGCAGTCAATCTGCAGACGTCGTTCCTGACACCTCCGTTTGGCTTTGCGCTCTTTTATTTGCGAGGCGTTGCGCCACCAGAGGTCACGACGCAGCACATCTATCGCGGGATTATCCCATTTGTTGGAATTCAGGTGCTTGGCCTGGCGCTTCTGTGGTTCTTCCCAAGCGTGGTCACGATCGTACCGGACCTGATCCCGAACTAAGAATCACGGGAGCCGCGCCCATAGAGGCGCGGTTTTTTGTTGCCGGGTAGAACTCCAGCAAGCGTATTAGAACTGAAGAAAGGCCGGTTGGTTAGCCGCGTGTGGGCCGTGAATCCGGTAGGCTGATCCGCGCGACTTGCTCGGCAATCGGATCGGTCGAAAGGGGATGCGTCTCGGATGAATACTGGCTTGGATCACCAATATCCTGCCATTCCCCACGGTGGTAAATCTCCAGTGACGAGAATTTCGCTTTGTATCCCATCTTTGACGATCCCGGCACCCAGTAGCCCAAATAGACATACGGCAGCCCCGCATCCCGCGCGATCTCGATGTGGTCCATAATCACGTAAGTTCCAAGGCTGGAGCCCGCGTACTTGGGATCATAAAAACTGTAGACCATGCTCAAGCCGTCATCGAGAACATCTGTCAGGCAGACTGCCGCAAGTTCTTTTTCGCCGTCCTCGTCCTTGCCGGTGTATTCAATTACCCGGCTGCGGATCGGTGTCTCTTCGATCATCGCCGCGAATTCGAAGATATCCATATCCGCCATGCCACCGTCAGCATGCCGACTGTCCAGATAGGCCCGAAAGAGCGCATATTGCTCTTCTGTGGCCCAGGGAGACGTGGCTTCTCGGCGCAACCTCTCGTTGCGTCGCATGGTCTTGCGTTGACTGCGGGACGGCTCAAAATCAGCCACCCGGATGCGCGCGGAAAGACAGGCAGAACACTCGGCGCATGAGGGGCGGTAGAGGACGTTTTGAGAACGTCTAAACCCCTGTTTTGAAAGCGTATCGTTGAGCTTTTCTGCGAATTCGCCTTGCAGTGCGGTAAACAACTTCCGTTCCATCCGACCCTCTAGATAGGGGCAAGGTTGGGGGGCGGTCACGTAAAACTGTGGCGCAATCGGAAGGGTATGACGCATGCAAAGGCCCGAAGTCGTTTCGGCGTGAGGTTAACAACTGAAGCCCCTCGCGCCAATACCCAATTCCTGTGGTAATCAGCGGTTGCGCATATTGAGCAAGACCGTCCCCAAGACCATGTCTGTAAGGCCCTGTTTGCGCTCACTCATCAGCATCAGGACGATGGACACAAGTTGTGCCGGAAAGATCGCGACGGACGCATAATAACCCAGAGTGTGAAGAAAGGCGGTCGCACCGTCAAAGTCTTCCCCGTCAGATTTCTGAAACTCAACAGACATCACGCGCATGCCGAAGGTCGCAGAATTCCGTGACAGGCCGATCCAGCGATAAATGAACCCTACTGCGGCATATAGAAAAGGTAGAAAGAACAGTGCTGTAAAGAGAGAAAGGACCGTCAGAAGTGCT
>JABDQU010000270.1 GCA_013042105.1 Boseongicola sp. | reverse complement strand
GCCGCCCTTGAGGCCCTTCACAATCCACCGGAAATGTATGGCTTCGTTGCCGCCACCAAGGTGGACGAGAACTTCATGTCTCAGGTTCTCGAGCACGTGTTCCTTGCCAATGGCGTCTCACCGGTTGACGCAAACGGCGCGGCGGACCTTGATCTGGCCGCCACGACCGAAGTGCTCGATTTCTACAAGGCAATCGTCGAAGCCTCCCCACCGGGCGAGCTTTTCTGGCAGCAATCGCGCGAGCTTTATTTCGCGGGCCAAGCGGCAATGATCATCTGGTCACCGTTTATCCTCGACGAGCTTGCCGGTCTGCGTGACAGTGCTCCGCCCACGATCAACGACGACCCGACCTCGTCTGAACTGGCTTCCAAGACGGGCATCGTGACCAACTTCTCGGGTCCATCGAACCCGGACGGGGCAGCATGGGGCGATGTGCGCTACTTCGGGATCACCAATGACGCCGACACCGATCTGGCAATGGACTTCGTGAATTTCTCGATGGACGACGGCTATACGCAGACGCTGTCGATTGCGCCTGAGGGCAAGTTCCCTGTGCGCCGCGGCACCGCCAATGAGCCTGCGAAGTTCTCCGAAGCCTGGGCCATGCTGCCGGTGGGTGTGGACCGCAAAGCACCGCTTGGCGATCTTTACGCGCAATCCATGATCGATGAGATCGTAGGCGGTCTGGACGTGGCCCAGCGCTGGGGCGTGGCCGAAGGTCAATTGGGTCTCGCATCCAAAATGATCAACAGCCAGGTCATCAACCGCGTTGTGCGTCAGTATATCGACGGCGAGATTGACGCTGCCGCCGCCGTTGCCGCCATGAACGAGCAACTCGGCGCGATCGAGTAAGGGGTTTCTCCCGATGCCCGCCCCGGTCCACTTGCCTGGGCGGGCACACACAACCGACATTTTTTCTGTCCGGAGGACGCGATGAGCGTTGCAATCCCCCCAAAGGGTCAGGGCCCGCTGGCAAAGCGTGAAGCCCGCCTCGCGTGGTCGCTGCTATTGCCGACGATCACCATTGTCTCGCTGGTGGTGATCCTGCCGCTGCTGTCGATCTTCTGGATCAGCTTCAAACCCATCGGACTTGCCGACCTGCGCCCGCCAGCGCCCGTGCTGCGTGAAAGCCTGCGCGGCTCCGGCGATGAAATGCGTGTCGAATACAGGTTACGCAACTCAAGTCAGGACATTGAAATTACCGATGTCACCATTCGCGACACATGGCCCGACAGCCTGATCGTCACGGGTGATCTGCCAACCGGTTGCACACTGGAAGACCAGCAATTCAGCTGCGACCTTGGCACCTTGGAGCCCGGCTTCAACGAACGCCTGCGCGTGCCGGTCATGCTGGCCCAAGGCGTGGACGAAGACACCGCCGAAGAGGCTGCCGAAGGCTCAGAACCCGAAGTGCGCGGAGAGGCCGATTCAATTCTGACGAATTCCGAGTTTACCTTCGAAAACTTCGCGCGGGTGTTTGACGGCGACGAGTTTTGGACCGTGATGTGGGTCACCCTGTTTTACACCGTCGTCGGCACCATCGGCGCGCTTTTGTTCGGACTGTTCGCAGCGCTGCTTTTGAACAAAAGCTTTCGCGGCCAAGGCATCCTGCGTGGCCTTTACCTCTTTCCCTACGTGGCCCCGGTCATTGCCGTCGCCTTCACATGGGTGAACCTCTTTGACCCCTTCTCGGGATCAGCCAACGCGCTCTTGCTGCAAATGGGCGTCACAAATGAAGCCATCAACTTCTTTGGCCAGCGCCCTCTCGCGCTGATCATGGTGACGGTCTTCGAGATCTGGCGCTACTTCCCCTTAAGCTTCCTGTTCATTCTGGCGCGGATGCAGTCCATCGACACGGACATGTATGAAGCCGCAGACATGGATGGGGCGTCTCCCTTCCAGAAGTTCTGGTATCTGAGCCTGCCGATGCTCTTGGGCATCCTGTCGGTTCTGTTCCTCCTGCGCTTCATCTGGACCTTCAACAAATTCGACGACATCTTCCTTTTGACCGGCGGCAACGCCGGAACGCGCACGCTGACGGTGAACGTCTACGAACAAGCCTTCGCCATCTCCAATATCGGCGCGGGCGCGGCCGTCGCGGTCGTCATCTTCGGATGCCTGCTGGCGTTCAGCTTTTTCTTCTTCAGATTCATCAGCCGGGAGGAAGGACTGTGAGTTTCCTGCGTTTTGGCTATGTCACCGGCCCGCTTATCGGAGCGTTATGGCTCTTCATTCTGGCAACAACCGTCTCGATCACGATGTCCTTCGCGACAGGCGACGCCTTCCGCCCGTCCCTGACCATCGCGCTTGTCATCGGTGCGGTTTCAGGACTGATCTCCGCCCTTCCGCAAGAGAAACGGATCAAAACCGCCACCATATCTGTTCTGGTCTTCGCGCTCACTCTGGTGGGCTTTGGCCCGATGATCATGGACAGCACACAAGTCTCCGAGACTTTCGCGGCACTTGCACTGGCGCTGGTCATGGGCTGGTCGATGGTTGCGATTTTGGACGACCAGCCGCTCGGCGCGCTGACCCGACACGAAATGGAAGAAGCATGGATCCGCTTTCTGACGGGCTTTGGCTATATCTTTTTCACCGCCATCGTGCTGATCCCGTTCTACGTCATGGTCATGACATCCCTGAAATCGCAATCTGCCCTCCTGCAGAACCCACTCGATTTCTCGCTCGATCTCGACAAGGGCTGGGCCTTGTTCCGCAGCTATCACGAGCTGTTCCGCGACTTCAATTTCGGCACCTACATGTGGACCAGTTTTTACGTGTCGGTCCTCACAGTGGTCATTACACTGGCCTTCTCGATCCCCGGCGCTTACGCCGTCGCGCGCCTGCGCTTTCGCGGCCAGAAAGCGTTCTCGCGCTCAATCCTGCTGATCTACATGGTGCCAATGATCGTGCTGGCCCTCCCGATCTATATCGCGTTTTCAGTCACCGGGCTGCGCAATACCGTGATCGGCATCATCCTGATCTATCCGGTGACGACCATTCCCGTCGCGCTGTATATGCTGCAGGGATACTTCCGCGGACTGCCGGGCGAAGTCGAAGAAGCGGGCCTGATGGACGGGCTGAACCGCTTGCAGGTCATCTGGAAAATCACGCTTCCACTCGCCCTGCCCGCGCTTGCCTCTGTCAGCCTCTATGTCTTCATGATCGCCTGGAACGAGTTCCTGCTGGCCTTCATGCTGCTGGATGACCCGTCGAAATTCACACTGACGCGTGGCGTCGCCATGCTGAACAGCTCCGAAATCCCGCGCGAGCATTTGATGGCAGGCGCCGTCATTGCGACCGTGCCTGTCATGGTGCTGTTCCTCGGATTGGAGAAATTCATGACCAAAGGCCTTACTGCAGGGAGCGTTAAAGGATGAACACCCAGGAAATGCCAGACATGGACGAACAAGCTCGCTCAATTCTGCGCGGCAACGATCGCGGAGGCTATACCGTTCCCACCGCCGGGCTCTATCCCTACCAGTGGAACTGGGACAGCGCCTTTGCAGCTTGGGGGTTTGCCACATTCGATGTCGCGCGAGCATGGGACGAGATTGAAACCCTGTTTACCGGGCAATGGGACAACGGCATGGTCCCGCATATCCTGTTTCACCGCCCCGATCCGGGCTACTTTCCCGGACCCGACGTTTGGGGTGGCACTGGCCCGGTGGCCTCGTCAGGCATCAGTCAGCCCCCCGTCGCTGCCAGCTTCGCCCGCCGCATCTACGACATGGATCCGGACGCCAGCCTGCCCGCCGTAAAACGCCTCTTTCCCAAGATGGCAGCATGGCACCGATGGTTCATGGACTGGCGCCTCGACCAAGGCGCGGTCTGCATCACGCACCCGTGGGAGGCCGGACGCGACAACACGCCTGACTGGGATGGCGCCATGGCCGGTATCGATCCAACGGGGGTCGGAGACTACAAACGTCGCGACACCTCGCACGTGGACCCTGCGATGCGACCCACGAAATACGACTACGACCGTTACATCTGGCTGGTCCAGCTTGGCCGACGGCTGGGCTGGGACGAAGCCGCAATGCTCGAGCAAAACCCGTTCCGCGTCGCCGATCCCACCATGACGTTCATCTTGCTCAGGGCGCAGCGCGATCTGGCCGATCTGGGCAACATCCTCGGCGAGGACATCAGTGACATCAAAGCCGACATCGCGACCCTCGAAAAAGGGACCGAAACACTCTGGAACCCCGACCTCGCCAGCTACGACGCCCGCGATGTCCGCTCCGGCAAATGGGCAGACTGCGTCTCGAACGCCTCGTTCCTCAACTGGTATGCGGGCATCGACAACCCCGGCATGGAGGCACAATACGACCGGATTGCCTCCCTGTGCGCATACCCGGTGCCAAGCCACGACCCAAGCTCTGAGCGGTTCGACGCCAAGCGATATTGGCGGGGACCAACCTGGGCGATCATCAACGTGCTGATCGGCATCGGGCTTGAAGAACGCGGCCTGACCGAGCGCGCCGACACCCTGCGCGCGACCACGGCCGAGCTTATCCGCAAACACGGCTTTGCCGAGTATTTCGACCCCATGACCGGCGACGCCGCCGGGGGCGGAACCTTCACATGGACCGCCGCCGTCTGGCTCGGATGGGCCTCACCAACACGACCAAAAGGAGCCTCGTGATGGGCGCGATCAAACTTGATGCCGTCGAAAAATGGTTCGGAGACGTTCAGGTCATCAAGGGCGTCGACCTTGAGATCGAGGACGGCGAATTTGTCATTTTCGTCGGCCCATCGGGCTGCGGCAAGTCCACGCTTTTGCGCATGATCGGCGGGCTTGAAGAAACATCGCGCGGCGCCATCGAGATTGACGGACGCGATGTCACGCCCGACCCGCCCGCAAAACGCGGCCTGACAATGGTGTTTCAAAGCTACGCGCTCTATCCACACATGAGCGTGCGTGAGAATATGGGGTTTTCCCTCAAGACCGCAGGCGCACCCAAGGCGGAAATTGACGCCAAAGTCGACCACGCGGCAAGCGTGCTGAAACTCGAAGACTACCTCGACCGCCGCCCCAAGGACCTCTCTGGCGGACAACGCCAAAGGGTCGCAATCGGGCGCTCAATCGTGCGGGATCCGACGGCATTCCTGTTTGACGAACCCCTGTCGAACCTCGATGCGGCCCTGCGCGTCGAAATGCGCTACGAAATCGCAAAACTACACGAATCCCTTGGCGCCACCATGATCTACGTGACGCACGATCAGGTTGAGGCCATGACCCTCGCCGACAAGATCGTCGTGCTTGAGTTCGGCAAGATCGCGCAAGTGGGCACACCCCGCGAGCTTTACGAACAACCCGGCAATCTCTTCGTCGCGCAGTTCATCGGCTCACCGAAAATGAACGTCATACCCTGCACGACGCAAGGGCAGTCCTACAGTCTCGACGGCGGGCGTGGCGGCGACTACCACGGCGACCACGACGCGGTGCATTTGGGCATCCGCCCCGAACACATGGAAATCGGCCAGGCAGGCGAAGGCGCGCTGGACGGCACGATCGATGTGGTCGAATACCTCGGCGCAGATTGCTTCGTGATCCTCGATTGCGCGGACCTCGGTCAGATGACAGCGCGGGTGTCGGGCGAAACGCAATTGAAATCAGGCGAACGGGTGGGGCTGATTTTCCCGTCAGAGCGCCTTCATTTCTTCGACAAGAACGGTCTCGCGGTCCGTTGAGGCGACCTAGGCTTTTCAAAAGTGGACGCTCCAGCGCTCTACGTGCTTGGATCGCCCTTGCCTGACATTCCCCGACACGTCACATCGAAAGCGGCAGAAGGCTTCTAACACCACACCCCCATTTCACCCTTTCAAAAATACCTGAAAAACCAAGGGTCGCGCGACGCCAGTCGCACGGCCCTTGAATAGTCAAACGTCTGACCGCAGGTCAGACACCGCTATCCAGCAGCAGACTTCTCTTCGGCCGCATCCGCCAAAGCCTCAGCCCGCGCCGCCAGCTCGGCCAGCGTCTGTGTCACCTCATCAGGGATCACTGCCACTTCAACCCGCGTTGGCTCGGGCTGCGGTTTGCTCTGCAACTCCTCGATCCACGCGGACTGCTGCGCCACCTTATCCTC
>JABDQU010000265.1 GCA_013042105.1 Boseongicola sp. | reverse complement strand
ATCAGCTGGGAACAGCAAGATCGCTGTCTTCTGTGCAAGCAGATCAGTTGCGCGTTCTGGAGGCAATGTCGGCCGCCCTTTCGGGACCGGGCCTCGATATCAGGGCCTTGGAAGGCAATGCCGACTTCCCTGTCGGAGACATCTATCCGGTCACCTCGAGTCACCCAATGGACAGCAGGCTCTTTGGCGAAGGCCGCGAGACCATTGAGATGATGATTGTGCGCGTGGCGGGAGAGTATGCTGGCGCACCCGGCGTCCGCAGGGCTGGACTGTCCGCCACCCAGTGGCGTTGCCTGTTTCAGGCGCTGATCAAACAGGAAAGCCGGTTCAGCGTGACTGCACAAAGCCCAGTCGGGGCCTATGGTCTGACGCAGCTGATGCCAGGCACCGCGTCGGACATGGGCGTGGACCGATACGATGTGATGGACAATCTGCGCGGCGGCGCACGCTACATCACCACGCAGCTCAACACCTTCGGGAATATCCCGCACGCGCTTGCGGCTTACAATGCCGGACCGGGCCGGGTTCAGGAATATGGTGGTGTCCCGCCTTTTGCAGAGACCCAAGGCTACGTCCGCAACATCTCCAGGTTCTACAACGAGTACCTCGCTGTTGTCGGCGGTGCCGATGCGCTCGGCACGCTTTCCCCATCCGACATGGCTCTGGCCGAATACAGCAGCATCTCGGAAGCCAGCATTTACTATGCGGCCGACAGCCATGCGAAGACGCAACAGGTGATCAATCGGCTGGCTGCGATCATCCGGCAGATCGATGAAACGCAGGACGTCAAGCGCGCTTTCGAGCTCAACACTTACGCCAAGGCCGAGATCGGCCGCATCCTTAACCTTCGTGTTCGCCTGATGGCTGCCAACCGTCAGCGCGAGGCAGAGCATGGCCAACATCTGGCCGCTGACCGTCTTGCTGAACGCGACTTCATGCGCATGGGAGTAGTCAGATGAAAGGAAAGACCTTCGGAACCGCCTTAGCCACACTGATGGCCGTCACGCCTGCAGATCAAACCAATGCCCAGGGTGTGCCAACCTTTGACAATTCGAACCTCCGACAGCTTGTTCTGCAGCTTGAACATATGGCTGAGGATCTGAACGTCCAGCTTCAGCACCTCGCGACCATGCGGGAGGAACTGGAAACCCAACTCAGCCAGCTTCTCAATCTCGAGGCGCAGCTCGCCTCACTGGTTGACGGCAATGAGCTTGGCCAGCTGTTTGCGACGGTCGAAGAATTCGAACGTGTGCGGGGCAAGTTGACCGCGCCGCTGGCGACGGCGGAGGCCATATCGAGCGGTGATTTCCTGAGCGGTTTTCGCCCGGGTGCAGAGTTGGACGCCGCAGTCGAGCGCGTTCTGTCGGGCAGCGGATTCACGCAAGAGCGTCTGACCTCCCTCTCCACAAGCGAGGAACCTGCCGACAATCGCATCGCTGTGCAGGCCGGATCCAGCGCGATGCTCTCTGTCGCTGCTCAGCAAAGCCACAGCGAAGCGGGCGAAAGCCTTGGTCGGCTGGAATCCATGGTGGGCCTGATCGACGATCAAGACGGATTGAAGGCGGCCGTCGATCTCAACACGCGCGTCACCGCAGAACTCGGGATCATCCTCACCCAAATCTGGCGTCTCGAGGCAGCGGCGGGGGTCAACGGCGGGCAACTCGGTGTCGTCGATGCGGCCACGCTGGCCGAAGAACGAAAATTCCGCTCGATGGAGGTCCCGAAATGATCCGCCCCACTACAGCCCTCTTATACACACTTGCAATAACGTCGTCCGCAATGAGCTTGTTCGCCCAAACCTCTCAGGATGGGTTCCAAACGATGGCACAGCCCACCGAAGACCAAAGTGAATGCAAAGCACCGCGGCCACCGAAAGACTTGCATTCGTTCGCATATGTCAGGAATGGATATCGAGAGATAATGCGCATCGAGGCATATCAGAACTCAATCGATACAGAGTTCTGCGGCTGTCCTTTTGCGGAAGTGGACTGGGCTTATGTCGTCGAAAATAACGAACAGTACATCACCTCTGACAACCCGAAATTGCCCTTCGATGTGATTGAGCTGCGAAATCACGCTGACAGCTTGGAAGCTGTACTCGATGAGACTTGCGAGCGTTGAATGGGCATTATCACGGACATTCTCCAGCAAGTCGATGAAGCAATCGACTCTGTGGCCGAAGCAGGCTTCGTGGAAGCCGCCGGACAGGTTGGCAATGTCCTTGGAATCGGCGCAGCACTTTTGCTGGTGTTTCTTGGTATCAGCGTTCTGATGCAGTTGCGCCCAATGACTTTTGGGAGTGCGTTCGCTTTCGGACTGAAGATTTCGTTGATTGGAATATTTGCGCAAAGTTGGGAGAACTTTGAAGTCGTCTACAGTATTGCCTCCGAGGTTCCAGAAGCAATCGGCTCGCGCATTCTGGCCCTAACGGCGACCGGCGATGAGACTGGCATTTACGAAAGCCTGGATAGCATGGTGAACCGGATCACGGCCTACGGCGACGCGATTGGGGACCGCGCGGGTTGGGTGTTCGGGGCTGTCCTAGGTGCGATCTTTTTTGTCCTTTCCGCCGTGTTCGCGGCAGTGACCGCCGGGATCATTGCCTATGCCCGGATCGTCTTCACACTAATGATCGTGATCGCACCGTTCATGATCCTCACATCGCTCTTCAAGCCGACCCAGTCGCTGTTTGAGGCTTGGACCCGCGCCACCATCGGTTACGCCCTTATGCCCGTTGCGGCGGCGGGCGCCGCAGGCATCATCGTGGCCATCGCCGAGGCGATCGGGGATGCCTCTGCCGATCCTGACAATGTCGAAACTGTCAGTCTGATCCTCCCCTTTCTGGTCATTCTGCTCCTGTCCGCGGGCGTTATGGCCGCGGTTCCGTTTATCGCTTCGAACCTCACCGGTGTGATGGGGATCGCGTCGAACGCCATAGGTTTGACAGGGCTGGCGCGCCGCGGCGTGGTCAATGCAGGCGAATACGGTGCAGGTGGTGCCGGACGTGTGCTCACCGGTCGGACACCCTATGAACTGCGTCGTGATGTCAGCGGTGCAGCCACGAAAAGCAACGAGCTTATCAGGCGCACACCAGCAGCCGCGCTCGCGCTCACCAAGTCATTTCGCAAGACATGACGCGTGCCGAGTTCGATCAGGACGCCTTTGAGGCAGACTTCATCTTCGGCCCTCGACGAAGAGAACGGTTTGCCTACTTCGTTGCCGCGGCGGGCGTGATCGTGGGCGTTGTCGGATTCGTCGGCGCTGTATCGCTGTTCCCGTTGAAGACGGTCGAGACGTTCGTGGTGGTGGTCGACAAGGAAACGGGAGAGATGGACCGGGTTGCCGCCGTCGAAGCGCTCACGCTCGATGAAAGCGACGCTGTCATTCAGGCCAACCTGGTCGC
>JABDQU010000259.1 GCA_013042105.1 Boseongicola sp. | reverse complement strand
TCCGCCTGCATATCAGTCTCCGATCTCATGTTCGATAAACTGCATCACGTGGCGCGTGGCCGCTTCACCATCTGGCGACACGTTTGCGAGCCCTTGATGCAGGTAGAGCCCGTCGATCAGGGCCGCTGTCCGGACGGCGACGTCGCTTGCGCGATCTTGGACCAACGGGCGCAGTGCATGACAGAGATTTGAGCGAAGTCGCGCGGCATAAATGCGATGTAAACGCCGTGCAGGTTTGGAAGACAGGGCAAGCACATAGAAATTCAGCCATGCGGCAATCGTATCCGCGCGGAAGTTGGAAATGGCAAAACTGCCTTTGACGATTGCCTCGACCCGCGCCATCGATGTGTCGGCCCTCGCAAGGCCCTTGCCAACCTCGCGCGCATACTCGCGCATGACGTGGCGCATGGCGGCCAGAAGGATGTCTTCTTTCCCACCGAAATAGTGATGCGCAAGTCCGGACGAGACTCCAGCCCGACGGGCGATTTGACCGACGGTCACGTCCAGAGAGCCCGCTGCGCCGATCTCGGCGATCGTCGCATCAATCAAGGCTGCGCGTCTTATTGGTTCCATTCCGAGCTTGGGCATGGTTTTCTCTTCTTTGACACTCCGAAAACGGGGTATCTGGTTTTTAATTGACTCGTCAATCAACAAAAACAGGGGGAATGCACATGCATTTGAAATCCACACTATCCGCACTTGCCATTTTGGCAGCTTCACCGGCGCTGGCTGATTGCGAAACCGTCACGTTCTCGGACGTTGGCTGGACCGACATTACGGCAACGACCGCAGCGACGACGGTCGTTTTGGAAGCACTTGGCTATGAAACGGATATCAAAATCCTTTCCGTTCCGGTGACTTACACATCGCTCGCACAAGGCGACATCGATGTATTTCTGGGCAACTGGATGCCGACAATGGAAGGCGATATCGCGCCTTACCGCGAAGCCGGAACCGTCGACACAGTGCGCGCAAACCTTGAAGGCGCAAAGTACACGCTTGCCGTCAACAAGGTGGCCGCGGACCTAGGTATCACAAGTTTCGACACGATCGCCGCACAGCAGGATGCGCTTGAAGGACAGATCTACGGTATCGAACCCGGCAATGACGGCAACCGTCTGATCCAGTCCATGATCGACGACAACGCTTTTGGCCTGAACGGCTTTGAGGTTGTCGAAAGCTCGGAACAAGGCATGCTGGCACAGGTCGCCCGCGCAGATCGCCGCGGCGAACCTGTGGTGTTTCTTGGTTGGGAACCCCATCCGATGAACGCCAATTTCGAGCTGACCTATCTTGAGGGTGGCGACGATTGGTTTGGTCCGAACCTTGGTGGTGCGACTGTGTTTACGAACACTTCGGCTGGTTATGTTGATGCCTGCCCTAATGTGGGTAAGCTGTTGCAAAACCTTGAGTTCTCGCTGGCTATGGAGAACGAAATCATGGGGGCGATCCTTGACGGCGGTGAAGATCCCGCCGACGCCGCAACGGCCTGGCTGACGGCCAATTCGGACGTTCTTGGCGGCTGGCTGGATGGCGTCACGGCCAAGGACGGCGGTGACGGCATGATGGCTGTCAAAGGCGCGCTTGGCCTCTAAGGCACGGGCACTTCGTTCACAAAGTGCGGGATGTGATACCCGCGCTGGACCGCCGGCCGCTCAGCGAGCCGGCGGTACCATTTCAGGACCTCCGGATACTCTGTGAGGTCCGTTTCGTGCCATTCGTAGCGCGACACCCATGGCCAAATCGCCATATCCGCAATCGTATAAGTCCCGCGCCCTGCCCCGGCGACATAGTCGCGCCCGGTCAGGCGGGTGTTCAGTTCAACGTAGACCTGTGCCCCTTGCGCGCGCGCTTTCGTCTCGGCGGGTTCTCCGATGGAATTGCCGTATTTCGCAAACTGATGGATGCGACCAAGTGCTGGCCCCTGTGCAGACATCTGCCACATGAGCCATTCCAGAACCGAGGCCTTGTCATCTGGCGCGCCCAGAAATCGCCCTTCCTTTTCAGCGATCCAAAGCATGATTGCGCCTGATTCCATAACCGATTGCCCAGTGGCCTGATCCCGAATGGCAGGGATTTTGCCGTTGGGTGAAATCGCCAGAAACTCCGGAGACGTCTGCTCGCCTTCAGTGATGTTGATCGCATGCGCCGTGTAGTCGACCCCAAGTTCCTCAAGCAAAATCGACAGTTTACGCCCGTTTGGCGTGGTCCATGTATAGAGGTCGATCATGCGCGACTGCCTTATCTTGTCTTTTCAATTGCCTTCGTCCGCGCCAAGATAGCGACAAGGGGGACAGTGTCCATGGAATGGTTAACGGAAAACAAAATACCGGTCGGCAAGGCGGCGGCATCGGTTTTTGACTGGCTGCAAATCAACGGCGCCGTCTTTTTTGATGCCTTGTCCGACATGCTGGAAGCTATGATCGACGGCATCCTTTGGGTGCTTCAGACGCCCAACCCGTTCTTCATCATTCTGTTGTTTGTGGGCATTACCTACGCGCTGCAAAGAAGCTGGAAACCCGCACTTCTGACCTTTCTCGGCTTCGTTTTCATCCTGAACCAAGGGTATTGGGAGGAAACGACCGAAAGCCTGACACTTGTTTTGTCGGCTTGTGTTGTCTGTATGGGCGTCGGCGTGCCGATCGGCATCGCTATGGCGCACCGACCGCGCCTATACGCATGGGCGCGGCCTGTTCTGGACCTGATGCAGACCTTGCCGACGTTTGTCTACCTGATCCCAGCGATTGTCTTCTTTGGTATCGGTATGGTGCCGGGATTGATCGCGACGGTGATCTTCGTTCTGCCAGCGCCGATCCGCCTGACGCATCTTGGTGTTTCGACGACACCTGAGCCTTTGTTGGAGGCCGCACAGGCGTTTGGTGCAACGCCGCGACAAACGCTTTGGAAGGTTGAACTACCTTATGCCTTTCCACAGATCATGGCCGGCTTGAACCAGACGATCATGCTGTCCCTGTCGATGGTCGTGATCGCCGCACTTGTGGGCGCGGACGGGTTGGGCGTGCCTGTTGTGCGTGCGCTTAATCAGGTGAACACGTCGCTTGGGTTTGAAAGCGGATTCATTATCGTGGTGGTTGCGATTGTCCTCGATCGCATGCTTCGGGTGGAAAAATCATGAGCGCTGCTGTCACATTTGAGAACGTTTCCATCGTCTTCGGTGGCGATCCTGATAAGGCGTTGCCGCTTATGGATGAGGGTCTGGAGCGCGGTGAAATCCAAAGCCGCACGTCGCAGGTTCTTGGTGTTCACGACTGTTCGCTTCAGGTTGAGCCTGGAGAAATCCTTGTGCTTATGGGGCTGTCTGGCTCTGGAAAGTCGACGCTGCTGCGCGCCGTGAACGGGCTGAATCCTGTTTGTCGCGGACGCGTGGTCGTAGCGGACGGGGACGCGCAGGTTGATGTCACGAACGCGGATGCCGCGACATTGCGGCATATGCGGCTGAACAAGATCGCCATGGTGTTTCAGCAGTTTGGTTTGCTGCCATGGCGCACTGTGCGGGACAATGTCGGGCTTGGTCTGGAGCTTGGCGGTATGAGTGCGAAAGCACGGCGAGAGAAGGTGGACCAACAGCTGGATTTGGTTGGGCTTTCCGATTGGGCGGATCGCAAGGTTGGTGATCTTTCGGGCGGCATGCAGCAACGCGTCGGACTTGCGCGGGCCTTTGTCACCGACGCGCCGATCCTGTTGATGGACGAGCCGTTTTCAGCCCTTGATCCGCTGATCCGAACGCGGCTTCAGGACGAGCTTCTGGAACTGCAGGAGAGGCTCAATCGCACGATCATTTTCGTCAGCCATGATCTTGATGAGGCTTTCAAGCTGGGGGATCGTATTGCGATTATGGAAGGTGGGCGGATCGTGCAGTGGGGAACCCCGCGCGAGATTTATTCAGAACCTTCAAATGATTACGTCGCGGACTTCGTAGCTCACATGAACCCGCTTGGTGTGCTTTGCGCACGCGATGTGATGGAGCCGATCACCAGTGAGGCGGACGGCATGATCGACGCGGATGGCGAGATATCGGATGTGAT
>JABDQU010000256.1 GCA_013042105.1 Boseongicola sp. | reverse complement strand
TTTCAGCCCGGATCCCTGTATCTGGCGCAGACGGAAGAGCGCGAGCACCAGCTGCGCCTGCAGGAAGCCAAGGCGCGGCGCTATGGGATGAATTTCCACGAGGTGAGCCGGGACGAGGCGGAGCGGTTGCATCCGCTGGTCGATTTCGATGGTGTGCGGTGCATCATGTTCGAACCCGACGGGGGGAACGTGGATCCCTCTGGGGTGACCAACGCCTATGCTGTTGGAGCGCGGCAGCGCGGGGCGGAAATTCATCGCTTTACGCCGGTTACTGGGACCGAGCAGCAGCCGGATGGCAGTTGGATTGTGCGCACGGAAAAGGGCGATATCGCGACACCTTGGGTGGTGAATGCGGCGGGCCTTTGGGCGCGCGAAGTTGGAGCGATGGCGGGGATTGATCTGCCGCTTTTGCCGACCGAGCATCAGTATTTTGTGACCGAAACCATTGCGGAGATTGCCGCGATGGACCGGCGGTTGCCGTCTGTGGCGGATCGTGATGGCGAGTATTACCTGCGTCAAGAGGGTCAGGGTTTGCTGGTCGGGGCTTATGAAAAGGACGTGCGGTTCTGGGCCGAAGATGGAACCCCGCAGGGTTTTGGGCATGAGCTGTTTGCAGATGATCTGGAGCGTATCGAAGACAATATGATGCGCGCGATTGACCGGGTGCCAGCTGTTGGTGAGGCGGGGATCAAGCGGGTGATCAACGGGCCGATGATTTGGTCGCCGGATAGTTCGGCTCTGTTTGGTCCGGTGCCGGAGTTGGATGGGTATTTCTGTTGTTGCGGGATTATTCCGGGCTTTTCTCAGAACGGTGGTTTGGGCCGGTTGTCGGCGGAGTGGATGGTTGAGGGTGAACCGACGCTGGATATGTTCGGCTGGGATATGGCGCGGTATGGCGCTTGGGCTGGGAAGAAGTTTACCAAAGAGCGGGTCGGCGATCAGTATGCGAACCGTTTCAAGATCCATTTCCCGAATGAGGAACGCGACGCCGGGCGGCCTGCCCGTGTGCGGCCTGTTTATGAGATGCAAAAAGAGATGGGCGCGCATTTTGGGCTGAATTTCGGCTGGGAGCATCCGTTGTGGTTCGCAGCTGAGGGCGAGCCGGACGCGGAAACCTATGGCTTCACGCGGCAGAACTGGTGGGAGCCGGTGGGGCGTGAAGTGAAGATGCTGCGCGAGAATGCGGGCATTTTGGATATCTCGAACTTTGCCAAATATCGCGTGAAGGGTCCGGGGGCTGAAGGCTGGTTGAATGCTCTGTTTGCCAACCGGATGCCGCGTGATGTTGGGCGGTCATGTCTGACGCCCCTGATTGGCAAACGCGGGGGTGTGGCGGGCGATTTCACTGTCACGCGGTTGGCGGACGACGAGTTCTGGGTGGTTGGTTCCGGGATGGCCGAGCGGTTTCATCTGCGCTTCTTCCGCGCGATCCCCCTGCCCGACGGCACCACGTTCGAAAGCCTGACGGAGACCGTTGCAGGGTTCAACGTTGCCGGGCCGCGCTCGCGGGAGATGCTTGGGCGACTGACCAATGCGGATCTGACGAACGAGGGCTTCCCGTTCATGCGGTCGCGCCGAATTGCGGTGGCAGGTGTTGATTGCGTGGCGATCCGCGTGTCGTTTACAGGCGATCTGGGCTGGGAGTTGCATTGCGCCGAAGGCGATCAAGTTGCGCTTTACGCGGCGTTGCTCGAGGCCGGAAAAGAGGTTGGTGCAGGTCCGGTTGGTGGACGGGCATTGATGTCGATGCGACTTGAAAAGGGCTATGGATCCTGGGGGCGTGATTATAGCCCCGAATACTGGCCGCACGAGAGCGGGTTGAGCGGTTTGATCAAAACCGACAAGGATTTCCTCAACAAAGCAGCCTGGGAAGCGATTGCGGACAAGCCTGCCCGCGAAACCATGGTGCTTTTGGAGATTGATGCGCTTGAGGCGGATGCTTCGGGCAGTGAGCCGATCTTTGCGACCGATGGCACGCCTATTGGGCAGGTCTCGTCCGGGGCCTATGGGTATTTCGTCGAAAAATCGCTGGCGCTTGCTTATCTGAAGGCCGGTCATGCTGCACCCGGGGACACCGTCAACGTGGCGATCCTTGGGCAGAACCATACGGCGCGCGTTTTGGAGCGGCCCCCATTTGATCCTGACGGTTTGCGGCTTCGCGACAGGCAATCCTAGGCGCGGGCTTGCAAAGGGCGAATTTCGGGGTCAAACCGGCGCTCATGAAAGACGTTATTTGTATCGGGTCAGTCTTGTGGGACGTGATCGGACGGGCCAGCGCAGCGATGCGGGTCGGCTCGGACGTGCCGGGGCGGATCACGCGGATACCGGGCGGGGTGGCGATGAACATCGCGATGACGCTGCGCCGGTTTTCGATGCAGCCCATTTTGCTGACCGCGATCGGGCGTGATGAGGAAGGCGACGAGTTGATCGCCGCCGCCGAGCGTTTGGGCATGGAGACCGGGTTTGTCTATCGATCAGACGATTTGCCGACCGACGTTTACATGGCGATTGAAGGCGCAAACGGGCTGATTGCAGCGATTGCGGACGCGCATTCGCTGGAGGCGGCGGATGCGAAAATCCTGACACCTTTGCAGGATGGGCGGCTTGGATCGAAGGCGGCGCCCTATGCGGGTCAGATTGCGCTAGACGGAAATCTGACCGAGGATTTATTGGCTGATATTGCCTCTAGTGCATTGTTCTCAAAAGCGGATTTGCGGGTGGCTCCGGCATCTCCGGGCAAGGCCGAGCGGCTGTTGCCGCTGCTGAACTGCGCGCATGCGACAATTTACGTGAACCTTGAGGAAGCCGGCTTGTTGTGCAACGAGCGTTTTGAAACTGCGCCCGAGGCGGCGAGCGCGCTGTTGCAGCGCGGGGCGGCAAACATATTGGTGACGGATGGTGGAAACGCGGCGGCGCACGCAAGTCCGTCGGGTGTTTTGACAGCCGCACCGCCGGAGGTTCTGGTGACACGGGTGACGGGTGCGGGGGATACGTTCATGGCCGCGCATATGGCGTCCGAGGCGCGGGGTGCTGCGCCGCAAGATGCTTTGAACGCGGCATTGCGGGCGGCAGCCGCCTATGTTTCAGGAGATGTTCCATCGTGAATTTACCAATGGATTTGTCAGCCGATGTGGCCAAGGCGCGCGCGGACGGTGCGCCAATTGTTGCACTTGAATCGACGATCATCAGTCACGGCATGCCCTACCCGCGCAATATCGAAACCGCGCGGGCTGTTGAGGCCACTGTGCGCGCGCATGGAGCGACGCCGGCAACGATTGCGGTGATCGATGGACGGCTGAAGATCGGGCTTTCGGACACTGACCTCGAGCGGCTGGGTGCTGATGGTAGTCGCGAGGTGATGAAGCTGTCGCGTCGCAATCTTGCCAGTTGCATGGCGTCCGGCTCAACGGGTGCGACGACGGTTGCTGCTACGATGATCGCAGCAAACCTTGCGGGGATTGAGGTCTTTGCGACCGGCGGGATCGGCGGTGTTCATCGCGGCGCGGAGACAAGTTTTGATGTCTCGGCGGACCTGCACGAGTTGGCGCGCACGCCGGTGATTGTGGTCTCGGCCGGGGCGAAAGCCATTCTGGACGTTCCGAAAACGCTTGAAGTTCTGGAAACGCTCGGCGTTCCGGTGTCAACGGTTGGGCAGAATCCTTTCCCGGCTTTCTGGTCCCGCTGGCACGGCGAAGTGGTGAGCGGTGGGCAAGGTCACGCAACCGCCGCAGGCATCGCACTCGATTTCGCGATGTCGCGCCAACTTGGGCAGACAACGGGTCATCTGGTTGGCAATCCCATTCCCGAGGCGGATGAAATTCCGCTGGATGTCATCAACCCGGTGATCGACCGTGCTCTTGCGGATGCCGACGCGAACGGAATGATCGGTGCGCTGAACACGCCATACGTTTTGCAACGGATTTTCGAGTTGACCGAGGGGCGCTCGCTTGAGGCGAATATCGCGCTTGTGCTCAATAATGCACGGCTTGCCGGTGAAATTGCCGTTTGCCTTGCCAAATCACGGGGAAACGGTTGATTTCCCGTCATCCCCATTGCTGTGTCTGAGATGCGCCCTTAGATTAGCGAAAGACACGCGGAAGACGTTCTATGAGCACACCTTTTGACGACAATTCTGAACCTAGCCGCCCAAAGCGCGGGATGTTTGCCAATTTCAGGTCCTCTTTTCTGACCGGACTGGTGGTTGTTGCACCGATTGCGCTGACGTTGTGGTTGATCTGGACCGTTGCAGGCTGGGTTGATGGCTGGGTCCTGCCGTTCGTGCCGCTTTGGTTGCGCCCGGATCAATATATCGGTCTCAATATCCGTGGTGTTGGGGTCTTTGTGTTCCTGATCTTCACGGTGCTGGTCGGTTGGGTCGCCAAAGGATTGATCGGGCGCTCTTTGTTGAATTGGGCGGAGGGGCTTGTGCAAGGCCTGCCTGTGGTAAGATCGATCTATA
>JABDQU010000253.1 GCA_013042105.1 Boseongicola sp. | reverse complement strand
GCCGCGATATAACCACCATGCACACCGTAGGCTTTTCCAAGGGTGCCATTGATGATGTCGATCCGGTGCATCAGACCATCACGCTCGGCCACACCGGCACCGCGGTCGCCATACATCCCAACCGCGTGGACCTCATCAAGATAGGTGAGTGCGTTGAACTCGTCCGCAAGATCGCAAAGCGCTTCAATCGGGCCGAAATCACCGTCCATCGAGTAAATCGACTCAAACGCGATCAGCTTTGGCGCAGCCGGATCGTCAGCTTCCAGCAACGCGCGCAGGTGCGTCAGATCGTTGTGCTTGAAGATACGCTTTTCGCCACCGTTGCGGCGGATGCCTTCGATCATCGATGCATGGTTCAACTCATCCGAATAAATGATCAGACCGGGGAACAGTTTTGGAAGTGTGGATAACGTTGCGTCATTGGCGATGTAGGCCGAGGTGAACAACAACGCTGATTCCTTGCGGTGCAGATCGGATATTTCGGCCTCAAGCGCCTTGTGATAGACCGTGGTGCCGGAAATGTTGCGCGTGCCACCCGAACCAGCGCCCGTCGCCTCAAGCGCCTCATGCATGGCGGCCAACACCTCAGGATGTTGACCCATGCCAAGATAATCGTTGCCACACCAGACAGTTACCGGCTGCTCGGTACCATCATCACGCACCCGCACAGCATGCGGGAATTGCCCGCGCGTGCGTTCGATGTCGATGAAAGTCCGATAGCGGCCTTCCTCGTGCAGCTTGTTCAATGCTGCGTCTAGCTGGTGGTCGTAATTCACGTCTGTAGTCTCCGTATTTGGAACAGATCTAAGTTACGCACCAGTCAGAGGGCAAGGACCAAATTGCCGCGATGACATAGATCAATCTTTGACGATTATCGCGCAGTCTTTTGCGCCTTTTGCGTCCCGTTCACAGGCGCGCAGCGCGCCACTTTGCGAAGGTGCCATGCCCCAAGCGCCCGAGCCGCGCGATGCGGCAAAGAACTTCGTACCCGTGGCCGAGACATAACGATCAAAGAACATCTGCGTTGCATCGTGAGATAGGCTGATCGCACGCTTTTGGTAGCCGGGCGGCAAAATCCGCGCAGCAAGCTTGCACGCGCCCGAGGTGGCCTGCTTTGCGTTTGTGCACGCCTGAAGAGCCGCTTGGTCGGCGGCGTCAACGGTATGGAAATTGAACGCCCCTTGAAGGGCTGCGCTCACCAGACCTTCATCCGGGGCATAAGCCAAAGCGCCATAGAACTTGGCCTTGGTCCCAGTCTGCTGCTCAATCAGCGGAATGAGCGTCTTGATCGTCGCACGCTCCTTGTCGGACAATCCGCCTGCCAACTGCAAACCGATGCTGGAGGTGTCGAACAGCTCCGCACCCGCTTCCTGCCCGTTCATCGGATCAGCAAAACTGGTGCCACCCATCACACTCAAGCTCATCAAAACCGACAAAGCCAATCGCATTCCATTCTCCCAATGCACTTCATGCGACCATATAGACTTGCCCGGTGCCAGACCAGACTGGACGCCACCCGCTGGCCTGATAACGTCCCGCAAACACAGAATATCGGAGACCCGCCTGATGAGCCTCGACACCCTTCTCAACCGTATCGATGACGACCTACCCGAAGCGCTTGAGCGCTTGATGGCACTGCTACGCATCCCCTCCATCTCAACCGATCCCGAGTACAAGAAAGACTGCCTCGATGCAGCCGAATGGCTTGTCGCCGACCTTTCCTCACTCGGTGTGGATGCAGAAGTGCGCCCGACGACCGGTCATCCAATGGTAGTCGGTCATGTTGGCGAGGGCTCTCCTCACCTTTTGTTTTACGGCCACTACGACGTGCAACCGGTCGACCCCCTCGACCTGTGGGATCGCGACCCGTTTGATCCAGAAATCCAGGATACACCTAACGGAAAGGTCATCCGCGGCCGCGGATCGGCTGACGACAAGGGCCAGTTGATGACCTTCGTCGAAGCCTGCCGCGCCTGGAAAGCAGTCATCGGCAAATGGCCCTGCAAGATCACCTTTCTCTTTGAAGGCGAAGAAGAAAGCGGGTCACCTTCCCTCGTCCCCTTCCTTGAAGCCAATGCCGAAGAACTGGGCCAACCCGATCTGGCTTTGATCTGCGACACCGGCCTTTTTGATCGCGACACGCCCGCGATTACAACGATGTTGCGCGGCCTTCTCGGGGAAGAAGTGACCATTACCGGCCCAGAGATGGACCTCCATTCCGGAATGTATGGCGGGGCCGCCATGAACCCGATCCGCGTGTTGTCTCGGATTATCGCAAGCCTGCATGATGACGATGGCCGCATCACCGTTCCGGGTTTTTACGACGGCGTGAGCGAAATCCCGGCGGAGATCATGGACCAATGGACCGCTCTTGGCTTTGACGACAAAGCCTTTCTTGCAGATGTTGACCTGCACACGCCTGCCGGCGAAAGCGGGCGCTCGGTGCTCGAAATGGTGTGGTCACGTCCCACGTGCGAGACGAACGGCATTACCGGCGGCTATACGGGGGAAGGCTTTAAAACCGTGCTTCCGTCCAAAGCCAGTGCCAAGATCAGCTTTCGTCTGGTTGGCTCTCAAGACCCTCTCGCCATCCGCGAGAGTTTCCGCAAGATGGTGACAGAGATGTTACCGCCGGACTGCACTGTCAGCTTCAAAGATCACGGCGCAGGCCCCGCCTCCGTCATGTCGACTGAAGACCCGGCTTTCGAGATCGCCCGGCTTGCGCTGACAGACGAATGGCCCAAGCCAGCCGCCTTCATAGGATCCGGTGGATCGATTCCAATCGCCGGACACTTCAAGGAGATTCTGGGTCTGGATTCCATGTTGATCGGCTTTGGCCTTGACGACGATGGACTTCACAGTCCGAACGAAAAATACGACGTGCGCAGCTTCCACAAAGGCATCCGCAGTTGGGCGCGCATTCTTGACGCCTTGACCTCTTAAGCCACGCCAAGGAACCGGCGCAGCGCGGCCAGCGTTGCGTCGGGCGATTGGTCCGGAAAAAAATGCCCGCCGGGAATTGCCTCGGCGGTCATATTTTCAAGCCACGCGCTCCATGTTTCCGGGATATCGAATATGCGTGCCATCGCGCCGTCCGAGCCGTAAAGGACCAACGCCGGTCCGTCGAACTTTCGACCAACATCCACTTCGTCATGGTGCACATCCACAGCCAGCGCCGCCCGGTAGTCATTGGTCATCCCTGCAATCGCCGCCGGATCACGCCAAGCTGTGCGATAAGCCTCAATCTCGGCGAAGTCTTCAATCCTCGCCCCGCCCCATCCCAGCAAACAGGCCTCAAAGAAATGATCCCGATCGGCTGAGATCATCCGCTCCGGAAACGGCGCGGGCTGAGCAAGAAAAGACCAATGAAAATAGGCGGCCGAGATCTTGGATGACCAACGTGCCAAAAGCGTATGCGTCGGCACGATGTCCATGACTGTCAGTGTTGCAATCCGTTCGGGTCTATCCAGCGACATCCGATGCGCCACGCGGCCCCCTCTGTCGTGCCCTATCAGATGAAACCGCTCGTGGCCCAAGGACGACATAAGGGCAAACATATCGCGGCCCATGCTTCGAAAACTGTAGTTCGACAGATCATCAAGAGCTTCTGGCTTTGACGATGCGCCGTAGCCGCGCAAATCCGCAGTCACAACCGTGAAGTCACGTGCCAGACCATTTGCGATCAGCCCCCACATTGCGCGCGTTTGCGGAAATCCGTGCACTAATAGCACTGCGGGCCCGGCGCCCACGACGTCATAGGCGATCTCGATATCGTCATGTTCAAACACTGCCATAGCGTCCAACGTCGCGGCAGTTGTGAGCGATTTCAAGAGATTTAAGTGGCGCGGTTGACGGGACTCGAACCCGCGACCCCCGGCGTGACAGGCCGGTACTCTAACCAACTGAGCTACAACCGCGCAATGGGGGTGATCTAAGCGAGGCAACCACTCGCGTCAATCATCAAAATCCGCCCGAGCACCACATATTTTCAGACGACCCGCTTACAGGCTAACCAAAGACAAATGGTGGGGGTGTGTTGGCGCGGTTGACGGGACTCGAACCCGCGACCCCCGGCGTGACAGGCCGGTACTCTAACCAACTGAGCTACAACCGCGTACCCAACCAGCGCGCTTCTAGGGACACTCTACAAATGCGTCAAGCAGATTTGATGGTTGTCCGGCGTTTCAATTGATCCGTCTCGGCCTTATGCGCCAATAGATGTGCGGCAAGAGCATCAAAGACAATCCGCACGCGCCGGTTTGTTTTTAACTCTTTCGGAGCAACCAGCCAGACCGGGAACTCAAACGTCAGAACCTCGCGCAGGACCGGCAACATATCTGGCATCCCAACACCAACGTCCCACCCATTGATACCGAGTCCCAAACCGCGTCGCGCCAGTTCCCAATGCACGATATGGCTGTCAGAACGCGCAACCACATTCTTGATGGAAACAGGTGCGCCCTTTCCTTGCAGCGCCTCCAAGTATTGGCCGGTATCGCCAAATCCGATCAACGGCACATCTGCAAGATCATCAAGTCGCTGAAACGGCCCATGCTCTTCAGCAAATGCGCGCGATGCGAAAAGCCCACCGGTTTCGGTCTTGATTTTGCGCGCAATTAGATCCGGATCCGTCGGTTCGGCATTGCGAATTGCGATGTCCGCTTCTCGATGCCGAAGATTGCTCAATGAGTTGGTGGAAACGATGTCGATCAGAATACCGGGATGCGCACTCCGGAGTGTTTTCACAAACTGCGGCAGAACGTAGGCCGAATAGATCTCGGTCGCAGTGATCTTGATCGTCCCCTCCACAGACTGTGATTGTCCCGACGCCACCAAAGACAGTCGGGTCGCCGCTTCTCCCATTGCGCGCACATGATCAGCAACTTCCAAAGCTGCCGGCGTCGGTATCAATTGCCGTCCTGCGCGCTCAAACAGGGTCACACCCAGATGCGCCTCCAATGCGGTGACCTGCCGGCCAAGCGTCGGCTGTGTCAGTCCAAGTGCGCGGGCAGCGGCCGAGAGCGAGCCCTCTTCAAGCGTGGCAAGAAATGCGCGCACCTGATTCCAATCAAAGTCTACAGACTGCCAATTCATACATTTTCGTATACCATCTCCACGCATTTGCGCAATTTCTATGCGCTTGCGTTTGTGAGAAGTCCGTGTTGAACGAGGAGTGTCGAAAATGAGTAATGTCGAATTCTGGAATCGCGCGGCGCGGAACTATGCGAAACGCCCTATTTCAAATATGCCCGCCTACGAGCAAACGCTGGATCACGTTCGCCGGCATCTGAAATCTGACCACGAGACACTCGAAGTAGGTTGCGGCACAGGATCGACGGCCTTTTTACTTGCCCCGTCAGTCGGACACTACAGCGGCACGGATATTTCTCTCGAAATGATCAAGATCGCTCAGGAAAAACTGGCAAGTGATCCAAATGATTTCCTCGACTTTTTTGTCTCACGCGCGACACTCGATGATGTTCAAACAGCAAGCAAAGACGTGGTGCTGGGTTTCAATCTTTATCATCTCGTCCCCGACCTGGACGCCGCCCTTGCAGCCGCCCACCGCGTTTTAAAACCCGGCGGCCTTTTCATTGCCAAAACACCCTGCATTGGCAAAATGTGGTATCTGCGCCCTTTGATCAAAGCCTTGCAACTTGTTGGAAAAGCCCCGCCCGTAACTTTCTTCACTAGCGAGGCCTATGATGCGGCAATCCGAAGCGCAGGTTTCGATATCTTAGAAACCGCCTACTACGCCCCAAATACCAACAATCGTTTCGTGGTGGCCAAACGGACCTAAACACACGGCTTCATCCTTTCAGAAATATCTCGGGTGAGCCGCCAACGGCGGCGAGGGCAGAGCCCTATTAGTCACCTTTCCGGCAACGGTATGAACTCCGCGTCATCTCCAGGCGGCAATTGGAAGCGTGGGTTGTCTTCCCATGCGCCCTGCCGCCAAGCCTCTTTGGCCTCTTCAATCCGTTCTTTCGAGGAGGCGACGAAATTCCACCAGATATAGCGCGGACCTTCCAAAGTGGCCCCTCCAAGAATCATCAGACGCGCGCCCAACTCCCCTGCCGTCACGCTCACGCGGTCACCAGGGCGAAAAACCATCATCTGCCCCGCATCGAATGTCTGACCAGCCACGTCAACGCTGCCACTAACGACATAAACACCCCGGTCTTCGTGATTATCCGGCATCGGCAGTTTCGCCCCAGCCTCTAGCACAGCGTCCGCGTAAAACATCTCCGAGGCGACCTCGACCGGCGCGGTTTCGCCGTAGGCTGATCCTAGAATCAACCGCACTTCTTTGCCCTCGCCCTGCAGGAGTGGAAGCACGTCTTTTGGCGCGTGTTCAAAAGTCGGTGCCCGATCTTCATGGTCTTTCGGTAAAGCCACCCAGGTTTGAATTCCGAAAAAAGGCATCGGATCAACCTGAGTTTCGTCGTCAGTCCGTTCGGAGTGCGTGATCCCGTGGCCGGACACCATCCAGTTCACCGATCCAGGCTCAATCCACGAATCCGTGCCCAGACTGTCACGATGGTGCATCCGACCGCGATATAGATAACTAATCGTCGCAAGCCCGATGTGAGGGTGTGGTCGCACATCCATGCCACGCGTCGGCAAAAACTCAGCCGGCCCCATTTGATCGAAAAAGATAAATGGCCCAACCATCTGCCGACGTGGCGCAGGCAAAGCGCGCCGCACTTCAAAGCCTCCTAAATCACGTGCGCGCGGCACGATGACGGTGTCAATTGCGTCGATGGCGTCGCCCGTCGGGCAATCAGGGTCAAGTGCGGGGTTCCAGCTCATGTCGATATCTCCTGGTGGTAAACTCCAAAGAGACACTTAGGAATGATAGCCTCAATCAATAAATCCAGATTTTCGAACATACGTCTTGCGAAAATGCAGTTCAGATTTTCAAAGAGTGTCTGAAGACCGCTTTTCGGCTTCAAGCTTCTCCATCAAGGGCTGATAATACTCATGTAAACGGTCACCCATGTTCCCCAGGGCCGCCTTGTTCCACAGAATCCAGCGGTCCTTGTCTGCGCGCAGCGCGTCGCCGTCTTTGTATTCCATTAACCGCTCGGGCTTGATGTAATCCCCAGGCAACGTCACGGCCGCCAACCCGTCGCGCCGCTTTTGCACCCACGGCAAAGCACCTTTCAGATAGACCAGCCACTTGCCCGTGTGCATATACTCGTTGAGGAACTTCACCGCGAGCCAGTTCGGAACCCGCTCGATGTGCATCTGCGCGATCCAACTGATGAACCGCTCATCCCCGATCATGGGCCTGATCGAATAATCTCCGTACTTCTCATAAAGTCTGCGAAATTCGTCCGCGATATAAGTACACTCCGCCGGGTGATAAACCACCATCGACGAATTCCCGCGCGCGTACTTCTTCTTGTTGGTCAGCTTGTAGACCAGTCGGCCGGGCCATCCGAAAGGCAGCACCACCGACTGAAGCATGAGCATCGACTTGCGATCTTTCATCAATTTCAGTGCCTGACTGACATCGCCAAAAACAGCCGTGTCCAAATCAAGAAAAATGGCTGGCAAATCATCCGGTACAACACCTTTCGAAAACATCGAAAGCTTTGCATGAAGCGCACCGCTCAAGAAGCGAGGGTTCAAAAACCAAGGATCGAAATCGACAATCTGGATGTCGGGATGCATTCCCTCGCGCGGACGGTCAGAAATAAGAATGAACCGAGGCTTCGTAGCCGACGTGCGGATAACGGCTTCAACGGTATGGTTGATGTAGGCTGACGTGTATTTTGTCCCCCAGCAGATCAACACGCACTGCCATGTCGGCTCTTGCATCTTGTAGCCTACCCTTCGGACGCTTTGTCTGCCAGCGACACCTACGTTGCACAAAACCGAGGGGTGTCTGGTGGGTGATGAGAGGCTCGAACTCCCGACATCTTCGGTGTAAACGAAGCGCTCTACCAACTGAGCTAATCACCCACGCAGCGTGTCGTATATTCGCTTTCCAAAAAACGCAAGACCCTCGGTTTCAACTTCTCTTAAATCTCGGCCCGTTCATCGCTTTTTCCAACCCAGCGCCGCGCACCGGGGCCGTTTTTCCCAAGCTTGTCCGCGCTGTTGTAAAGCGGACAACTCTCCAACGACAAACATCCACATCCAATACAGTACCCCATCTGATCCTTTAGTCGCGTCATCAGCGCGATCCGCTCTTCCAGCATCGCTTGCCAGGGGGCTGCAGCTTTAGCCCAGGTCTTGGCGCTCACGGCCTTTGTGCGCGGAATACCATCCAAAACCGCCTTAATCTCCGCCAAAGGCACCCCAACGCTTTGCGCAATACGGGTGATCGCCACGCGTCGCAATTCGCGCCGATCGTACCGTCGGTGATTTGCCGATGTCCGCCAGCTTTCGATCAGACCTTCAGCTTCATAAAAATGCAGCGTCGACACAGGCACGCCGGCCCGCGCCGCCATTTCGCCAACACTCAGGTCGCTCGTCTTAGCCATCTGAAGCCTCCCGTTCAAAAAACCTCTTTACCTAAAGTATACTTGAGGTCGTAGCTTGATTGGATCGAAACACCGAATCAAGAGGAAACACATCAATGACCCACGTTCTGCACCGCCTCACCCGACGTATAGAAGCGTCGCTCAACAACCGCCGGACATCGCGTCGCATGGAAGCTGTTTTGCGCGACCCGCATCTTGCCAAGGATATCGGCTTGCCACCAATAATTCCTAAACACCGAAAGCCAGACCAATGGTGATTGCCCGGCTGTTTCCCCGCACGAACCCATGCGGACCGCTTTGTCAGCAGGTTCATCGCGAAGTCCAAGCTCAGCGTTTATCCGAGCAATTCGAGCAGCTTGCGGCATCCAAGCTTAGATCGTGCGATGAATCCCATCGCGAATGTGGTGAATAACGCCCTGCCCACCTGGCAACTCGTCAAGATCTTCAAATGACAACCCCATGGCACGCGTCCGCAGAATTCGGGACGTGATGCCGTGGGTGACGACGATCGTCGGCGCATCAAGCCTTTCCAGCACGCGGCCAGCGCGCTCCCAAACGGCTTCGAAACCTTCACCACCTGGCGCATTTGCGTAAACGTCCATCCAGCCGTCTACCTCCAAGTCTGGCCATCCGGCGCGCATGTCATTTCGCGTCAGCCCGGTCCATACACCGATGCCGATTTCGCGCAGATCATCGCAAACCTCGGGCGTGATCGCGATGGGCGCCAATGCCAGATCGCATGTGCGAATTGCGCGTGTCTGGGGGCTGGTCAAGGCTACATGCGACAACGCCGAAACCCCTTCTGCCAAAAGTTTTTGCCCCATCTCAATAGCCTGCGACCTGCCCTTGGCTGTCAGCGCTGAATCCAGAGAGCCATGCCAGCGCCCTTTGAGGTTCCAGACCGTTTCGCCGTGGCGCATCACATAGAGTTCGGGAAGGACTGTCATGACGAGAGTATCCCGGACCTCAGCGGAAAGTGACGCGGCAAGCACGAAGAAATTGGTGGGTGATAAGAGATTTGAACTCCTGACATCTTCGATGTGAACGAAGCGCTCTACCACTGAGCTAATCACCCAATGCGCGGATGTTTAGTGATGCTTTCGGCGTCGTGCAAGTGGATGAAAACCGCGTCTGCCGACCTGCCATTTGCTGCGAGCAATTTGTGATGGCTGACCTTACACCAGCTCTCATTCAACGGTCGGAATACCCTTGATACTGCCGCCGGAACTCTCTTGTCAGACCCAGTCCTAGACAAAAAAAGGGCGTGCCAGTGAGGCACGCCCTTTTTCTTCTATTTGTCCACGTTGCTTAGTGCGCGACAGCGCCCGAGCCACCGCTGCGCGCCTCAAGTGCGCGCTGCGCTGCGGCGGCCTCCTCGGCGGCCTCGTCCCATTCAATCGCTTCAGGCACTTTGACCAAAGCGTGTTTCAGAACTTCGCTGACATGGCTGACAGGAATGATGTTCAGACCTTCCTTTACGTTGTCCGGAATCTCCGAAAGGTCTTTCTCGTTCTCCTCAGGGATCAGCACTGTTTTGATACCACCGCGCAAAGCCGCGAGAAGCTTTTCCTTCAAACCACCGATCGGCATTGCATTGCCGCGCAAGGAAACCTCGCCCGTCATCGCAATATCCTTTTTAACTGGGATCTGCGTCAGAACCGAGACAATCGAAGTCACCATCGCCAAACCAGCCGACGGGCCATCCTTTGGCGTCGCCCCATCTGGCACGTGAACGTGAATGTCCATCGTATCGAACTTCGGCGGCTTCACGCCAATCTCCGGCGCGATGGAGCGCACGTAGGAAGACGCCGCATCAATCGACTCTTTCATGACGTCCCCAAGCTTGCCGGTTGTCTTCATCCGCCCCTTACCCGGCAGGCGCAGCGCTTCGATCTGCAACAGATCTCCACCAACGCTTGTCCAGGCCAAGCCCGTCACGACACCGATCTGATCCGTCGCTTCGGCGAGGCCATAGCGATATTTCTTAACCCCAAGGAAATCCTCAAGGTTTTCTGGCG